>NZ_CAXGLS010000100.1:0-1599 GCF_964010655.1 uncultured Idiomarina sp. | reverse complement strand
GATTGGGCGTAGGTATACAGTCGCTGTGCAGTGGTTTGATTGACCAAACTGTCGTCCACAGTTACTTCGGTTTCCTTATACAGGAACTCTACCCAGTAGTTATTCGAGAAGCGTTTGGTTTCGTGCTCGGATTTAAGACTGCTTTTAATTGAGGTCGCGTTGGTATTCCCCGAGGCAAATATCACCCCAAGTTCACCGTCGAGCGTAAACTTATCCTTTTGATCTTCGTCGTACTCGACGAAGTCGGCATGATACAACGTACTGATCAAATCTTTATCAGCGCCGGATGCCGACATACAAAACAGCGCCAGAACAAGTGGCGCTGCCTTTGCTAAAAATTGATGTAACATGGAAGCAGTTTTTATGTTTTGTTTTTATTGCCTAAGGAGCGTTTACAAAACTGACACTGCTACCTTGTTAGTTTCTTTTTGGGCAAACAGTTTGGCGTTTTGTAACACTTCGTCGTCTAGCGGCAACAACCGCACCATGTCGGGTGATATAATATCCAACTCCGGATACCGTTCCCGCTGATAATGAGCCGTTGACAGCCGTATTGCACAGGTTAACAAAGACACGTCTAAGTCGCTAGCCAATTTGACCCGATTGTGGGCAAATTTAACCGGATAAAACAACGGCATAGGCAGCTTCCACTGTTCCATAATTGAACCACTGCATTCAGTAAATAAAAATCCGAAGTGAGCCACCTGGCGATCCCAGGGTGTACCCGGTGAATCATCTTTCGCATACTGTTGATATTTCTCAGGTTCACACTTTGCAATCACCAGTTCACTCAGGTTCTGCAAAATTCCCATAACAAAAAAACGGTCGCTGCCACGCACATTCATGTCTTTGGCGAGGTATTTTGCCAGCATGCCGGTAAATACCGACTGCTCCCAGTGTTTATCAACAATCAGGCACTGGTTGTCAAAATGCTTAAAGGCGATATTCGCGGTTTCGGCGAGCACCAGGTTATACAACGCCTCTCCACCAATAACGCTAACCGCTTTGGTGATGGATTCTATTTGCGAAGGGAAGCGGAACAGTGCACTGTTAGCCAGACGAAGTAATTTAGCGGTAAGTGAAGGATCGATGCTGATGAGCGCGGCGATGTCGTCCATATCTGAGCGCGGATCGTCCAGCACATTACGTAACCGTAAACAGATGTCCGGTAACGTAAAGGATTGCGTTGCGTATTCAATAAATTGATTCATTACCCTGTGACCTTTCCTCGATCATAAATTAAGTATATCAGAGCGTTAAAACCTCGCTGCGTTATTTGTCAGGCTCACCACCAAACAAATCCTGTTGCAACGGCTGCGTATCGGATTGGTTATTTGATTGTGACTTACGGCGTTGATAATAGCGCTTACGTCGATTACAGGCGTCGAGTATTACGCGTCGCGTGCCGTCATCGATCTGTAACCAGTACAGCCGCTCTTCGCGGGAGCGAAAACAGCCCTGGCAATACCCTTTAGGACCGCTTTGACAAACGCCAATACACGGACTCGGGATAGTAAAAAACTCAAGCTGAGCTGGCTGCTTGTCGTCTGCCATGGTTACAGAATTTAATAATCAATATTATTAGCTTAGCACGCCTTC
>NZ_CAXGLS010000099.1:0-1678 GCF_964010655.1 uncultured Idiomarina sp. | reverse complement strand
GATGAGCGCGCACAGCCACTATCAGTCAATGGTCGTGAGTTTACTGACGATGTGGTAGACACGGCTGAATTCGCCGACTTAGTATCGGAGGGTCAGCAATGATGTTAAACGCGTTGATTTTGATGTCGGGCCTTGTCAGCGCACCATCGGATCAAAGCGACGTACTGTGGCAGCCTCAGGCTGCCGCAGTGCCTACCGATATCACACAAGCTGAAGCGGCATTACAAAAGCATCCCGAAAACATTCATTTGGCCTCAGCGTTGTTGACTGGATACCTTCGCGAGGCACGTATCGAGCAAGGTCATCACTATCTTAATCTGGCGAATAAGCTCATCGCCGACGTGGGATCTGACCACTCGCAACGCGATTGGCTCATCGCCATCGCTGATACATTGCAGTATCAACATCAGTTTGCCGAGGCGCGCACCGTACTTAATCGCGTGCTCGAAGAATCTCCGCGCGATGTGCAAGCTCAGCTTATGTTGGCGCGCATCGCACTCACCTTAAACGAAACAGACAATGCCAAACAGCATTGCACCGATTTAATGGGCAGCGCCGCGTTGGGTGTTGTTTCAACCTGTCTACTCGAAGTGCAAGGACGGTCAGGAAACCTTGAGCGCGCCTATACGCGTTTAACACAATTGCACGAACAACAGCCGGGTCAGGCACAATCAGCCATTGCGCACTGGCGGCTACAAATCCTAACGGAGCAAGCTTTGCTGTTAGGTGATTATCAAGCAGCTCAGCGATGGACTGCATCGATGCCAACACCTCTAAACGTGGTCGATAAAAAAAGACGCTTAGACAGCTACTTATGGGATACCGATGCGCAAGTCCCGGATGCACTCATGCTCGACTGCAAGCAAACGCCCGTTGATAGCATCACTATTCGCTTAGCCTGGGCTGAAAAGCGTAATCAAGAGGGCCATTGTTGGCAGGACTATGCGCGTGAGCGGATGCAACTACGCGTGATGCGCGACGAAAAGCTGCACAGCGCCGATATTGCCTATTATTTTACCTATGTTGAGCCCGATGCCGAGCAAGCACGCTATTGGGCACAGCAAAATATAGAAGTGGCACAAGAACCGTTCGATTATCGTTTACTCTCTGCAGCGAACGCGCTGCAACCGACGCAGGAGTCTGCACCATGAGCTCGATTCGCTTTATTTTGTTGTCACTGGTTTTGCTAGTGGGCGTGGTGCCTACAGGTATGGCACATACGTTTAGTACTTCATTTATTAATCTCAAGTCGCAAGCCGACGGCTTGCAGATTCGTTGGCAACTAACGTTCCACGATCTACTGGCATTGAATCAAACCTGGATGCCTGAGGATCGTATTAGTGGTGAAATGCTGAATCAAAATCTAGACAAGTTACAGCTGTTCGCGCAAAAGACACTGACCATCCAAGCGCACTCAGAGCCGTGTAAGCTCACACTGGATACAGACACACCTTGGTCAACCATGACCTTCGCCCGTGAGCAATACATTGTATTGGAAATGACCAGCGACTGCCCGCGCGACAAACTATCGAAGCTCGCCGTCAACGACATCTGGCAAGAATTACCCGACCACAAAATAATCGTCGAAAACACCACCCTCGACCAACACCCCCCCCACATCACCCCGTAGCGTGCGCCTTTGGCGCACGGGGGATCCCCCCACACCGGCGTAGCGTGC
>NZ_CAXGLS010000098.1:0-1683 GCF_964010655.1 uncultured Idiomarina sp. | reverse complement strand
GTCCTTCAAGCCTTCTTATTGCAGTTCTACCTAAACCAAAGTTCTGGGCGAAAACCCCCCGCCGAAATTGTGCTACCCGATGAGATCAAACACGATCCTGTGCTAGGTGAGGTACTCGGCGAAGCCGTCGGCCGCAAAGTCCGTTTACTTCATAACGTGCGCGGAGAGCGCAAGCAATACCAGCAGCTCGCTAAGAAAAACGCCGTTAATGCGTTGGAAGGTAAACTGAATCAACAAAGCACCATGAATCGTCGAACCTCGGCACTTCAGCAAGTGCTTGAACTCGGGATCCCGATTCAGCGCATGGAATGTTTTGATATCAGTCATACTATGGGTCAGCAAACGGTCGCATCCTGCGTGGTGTTTGACCAAAACGGACCCAAGAAATCGGATTACAGACGCTATAATATTACCGGAATCACGCCTGGCGATGATTACGCCGCGATGGCGAAGGCACTGGCTAAGCGTTATGACAACGCCAAGGAAAACGGCAACATTCCTGATATTTTGTTTATCGACGGTGGTAAAGGACAACTGGCGCAAGCCGAGAACTACTTTGCCGATTGGGGTAAAGACGCGCCTATGCTGATAGGTGTCGCAAAAGGGGAGTCCCGTAAGCCCGGATTAGAGACATTGATCATGGCAGGAAGCCACGAAACGATTCCTTTGAATAAGGATGCCAGCGCATTGCATTTAATCCAGCATATACGCGATGAATCGCACCGATTCGCCATAACAGGGCACCGCCAGAAGCGTAATAAAGTCAAGCGAACGTCGAGTTTAGAAGAGATCGAGGGCATTGGCGCTAAGCGTCGGCAAAAGATTTTAAAAAATCTTGGTGGATTACAAGAGGTAAAAAACGCTAGTATTGACCAACTAGCCAATGTCCCGGGTATTAGTCGTGCACTGGCTGAAAAAATATATTACTCATTTCGATAGCGACAGCAGGGCGACCGTGCCACTGAGCTAAAAAAAGGATTGCGGATAATGAAGTGGAATATCCCAAATATTTTGACGAGTTTTAGGATTTTATTAATCCCGGTATTTTTGATTGTGTTTTATTTACCGTTTGAAGATGCTCGTTTTTGGTCGGCGTTTATTTTTTGGCTCGCCGCAATTACCGATGCGCTCGATGGCTGGATTGCTCGTAAGTTTAATCAGTTTACTGAGTTTGGTGCATTTCTCGATCCCGTTGCCGATAAAGCAATGGTTATCGCAGCATTAGTCGTACTGGTTGAAGATTACAACGCGTGGTATATCACTGTACCGGCATTAACCATGATCTGTCGCGAGCTCATTGTGAGTGCACTACGTGAATGGATGGCGCAACGAGGCAACCGAGATAAAGTAGCGGTATCTAATTTAGGCAAATTAAAAACCATTGCACAAATGGTCGCGTTAATCGGTCTTTTGTGGGACGCAAATATCTGGACATTCTGGATTTCAATCGTTTTGTTCTTTACTGCATTTGTTCTTACATTATGGTCGATGTGGGAATATTTACGCGCTGCAGGGTCACAATTGACTAGAAATTGATAGGTTTGCGCTAAAAATAGCCAAACAGTCACAAAAATCACAAAAAGTCGTTGACGTATTTCATTTAAACAGTAGAATGCGACGGCAGATGGCGATGCGGGAATAGCTCAGTTGGTAGAGCACAACCTTGCCAAGGTTGGGGTCGCG
>NZ_CAXGLS010000097.1:0-1911 GCF_964010655.1 uncultured Idiomarina sp. | reverse complement strand
CGTTAGGCGGTGTTATTTTCTACGCAGCAGGACGTCATCCACTAGCGGGTATCGCAGCCGCATTTGCCGGTGTCTCAGGAGGCTTTAGTGCGAACTTTGTGCCCTCGGCGATTGACCCCTTACTACAAGGCTTTACCGAGAGCGCTGCACAGATTATTGACCCTTCAGTACAACTGAACCCTCTTAACAACTATGCATTCACAGCGGTGTCTTCATTGGTGGTGGTGGCCATTGGTTGGTTTTTAACGGACAAAGTCATTGAACCACGCCTTAAAAACGTGCCCATTGATGGCGACCAAGAGGATATGCCGCAGCTTGATGATGTCACACCACAAGATAAAAAAGCGTTTAAGACAGCGGTGATGACCATGCTCGCGGGTGCCGCCCTGCTGACCTATCTTGCAGTCATAGACCAGTCACCACTCGCCGACAGCGAGGGCAATCTTGCCAGTGTGACGGCGCCCATATTTGGCATGATTGTACCGCTGATTTTCTTATTCTTCGTGGTACCAGGCATTGTGCACGGCTTTGTCGCGAAAACATTTACTAACTCACAGGATGTCATCAAGGCGATGTCGACCGCGATGGAAGGTATGGCGTACTACATTGTCATGGCATTCTTCTGCGCGCTGTTTATTAAGGCATTCGGGGATTCACAGCTAGGCACGTTACTATCCGTCAAAGGTGCCACCTTCCTCGCTTCATTGGAGTTGTCTGGTGGGGTGACCATGGTGGGTATTGTTTTTCTAGTGGCGTTCATCAACCTGTTTGTTGGCTCATCATCCGCTAAATGGGCGCTTATTTCGCCGATCTTAGTACCGATGTTGATGCAACTCGGTTACTCGCCTGATTTGACGCAGGCCGCCTATCGAGTCGGGGATTCGAGCAGTAATATTATTACGCCGTTATTGCCCTACTTCCCACTGATCGTGTTGTACTGTCAGCGCTATGTTAAGAGTACGGGCATTGGTACCTTAGTCTCCATGATGCTACCGTACTCGATTGCGTTACTGGTTATTTGGTCTATTTTCTTGGTTCTTTACTGGACACTCGGCATTCCGCTGGGCTTTGGCTCAAGCTACGCTTACCCAGCAGCCAGCTAATGACCCACGTTCAAGCGGGCGACAGCGTTCACCACGTTGTTCGCCCCTTGATCAATTTCTTCCATAATGGCGCGAATCTCCTGCATCTGTTCTTCGCCGGTTTGCGCGACCTGCTGGATCGCCGCCATATTTTCAGAAATTCGGGCAGAAACGCCCTCACTCATGGTCATTACTTGACTGATTTCAGCGGTTGCCTGCGTTGTCCGATTGGCCAACTGTCGTACTTCATCCGCCACCACAGCAAAGCCTCGCCCATGTTCACCGGCACGCGCTGCCTCAATCGCCGCATTCAGTGCTAACAGGTTGGTTTGATCAGCAAGACCATTAATGGTCTTTACCGTTTCACTGATTTTAACCGACTGCGACTTGAGTTCTCGCACTACTGCATCCGCTTGCTCGCTCCGTTTGACGATATCAGCAGCCGTGTTCGTATTACGTTGAATACCCTTCATCGCATCTTTAACAATATGCGCCGTTTGTAGCGAAGTACTCTGAGCGATTTCAGCCGCTTCCTCAGCCTGCTGCGAAGCAACGGCTTGCTCGGTTATATCGGTCGCAAACTTAATAATCGATCGCACTGTGCCGGTCTCATCTTTAATCGGATTATAGGTCGCTTCTAAATAAATATTCTCGCCATTTTTGCGATTACGTTTAAACTGACCGGCTTCAAACTGACCTTGGCTCAACTTTTGCCAAAAATCAGGATGCTTTTGATAGAAACTATCATCACAGAATATTCGATGATGCTTACCCCGAATATCCTCGAGTCGATAACCCATAGTTCGGCAAAAGTTATCATTTGCCCACA
>NZ_CAXGLS010000096.1:0-2023 GCF_964010655.1 uncultured Idiomarina sp. | reverse complement strand
GAAATGCGGCATAAATATTCTACGAGATGACTGTGTTATAAATGGGGTATTTACAGTTCATATTCATATCCATGCTTTGGCTTTCCTTTAGCACCAAATCCATGCCACAAATAGGACACTTACCTGGTTCGTGTTGAGTGACTTCACTGTGCATTGGGCACACATAAACCGGCTCTTGTGCAGAGACAAACGGAGTTAATAGGATCAAAACGATCCATAAAATACGAGTATTCATGTTTCCACCTAATTAAAAAAACCAACGCTATTTTATTTAAAGTTGGTTAAGCCTTAGGTGGGCGCAGAATACCTTCGGAGGCATCAAGTAACTGGGCGATGGGTGTTGCAAAAACACCTTGGTAAGCGGTTACTTGAATATTGGAAGAGATAGAAAGAAGTCCCGCATGCGCGAAACAATGCTGTGTGCAATTATCGCAGGCGTGCGTGTCCTGCTCACAGTCGGATGAAGATGCGTGACGCTCAGCGCTAGGCTGAGCGTCACCGGAGTCGCAGCACTCATGATGCGTCATCGTTGTTGTCATCGGCATGGCTTGAGCGTGAGTAGCGGGTAATACCCCACTCACGATTGTCAGAGCCATACATAGCAACAATACGATAGTTCTCATAAATGTATACGACTACCTATCCTCAAGTTATTACCAAATGGTAACACGGTTCTCTGGTGCTACGTAAAGCTCATCACCAGGCTTCACGTCAAAGGCTTCATAAAACGCAGGTACGTTGACCACCGTTCCGTTTACACGGTATTCGGCTGGCGAATGCGGATCGCTCAACACTTGTTGACGAATCGCATCTTCACGATACTTACCACGCCATACTTGTGCCCAGCCGATGAATACACGCTGAGGACCTGTAAAGCCATCCATCACAGGCGCTTGTTCGCCGTCGAGCGATTTCATGTAAGCTTTATATGCGATAGTTAATCCTGCAAGGTCACCAATGTTTTCACCCAGCGTCAGATCACCGTTGATGTTCACACCTTCGATAGGCTCATAAGCGCTGTACTGCGCTGACAATGCTTTACCCCGTTTATCAAAGGCTTCACGGTCGGCATCAGTCCACCAGCTGTTCAAGTTACCTTCACCATCATATTTAGAACCTTGGTCATCAAAACCATGGCCCATTTCGTGGCCGATAACGGCACCGATGCCGCCATAGTTAACAGCCATCTCAGCATTCATATCAAAGAATGGAGGCTGCAAGATACCAGCTGGGAAAACGATCTCGTTACGCACCGGGCTGTAATATGCGTTAACCGTTTGTGGTGTCATGCCCCAGTCTTCTTCATCGACTGGACCGCCGATTTTCTCGATTTCTTCGTTGTAATTGAACTCAGCGTACGCTTTGTAGTTACCAACGAGGTCCGTTGAAGAAATATCTAAATCTGAGTAATCACGCCATTCGTTTGGATAGCCTACTTTTGGATCGAACTTGGCGAGCTTTTCCAACGCTTTTTCTTTAGTTTCGTCGGTCATCCAGTCTAAGTCTTGAATGGAATCTGCGTACGCAGCACGCAAGTTTTCAATCAAGCCTTCCATCTTCTCTTTAGCTTCGGGCGGGAAGTATTCTTTGACGTATACCTGCCCTAACACTTCGCCTAGTACGCTGTTGGTCGCATCCACGCCACGCTTCCAACGCGGCTCTTGCTCAGGAATGCCACGTAACGTAGTACCATAGAATGCAAAACGGCGATCGGAGAAGTCTTCACTTAAGATTGAAGCGGCATCGTTGATCACTTTAAACGATAAATAGTCCTTCCACGTCTGCAGGTCGACATCCGTGAACATCTCACCGAGTTTCTCGAAATACGATGGTTGACTGACAATCATGTTGTCGACATCGTTTAAGTCAGCGGCTTTCAAATAACGCGCAAAGTCAAAGCTACCAAGCAATTCATCGACTTCGCTTGCCGTCATTTTGTTGTAAGTTTTGTCAGCGTTACGGCTTTCAACACGCGTCCACTGTGCTTCGGCTAATTTTGTTTCCAGCTCTAGCACACGTTCAG
>NZ_CAXGLS010000095.1:0-2120 GCF_964010655.1 uncultured Idiomarina sp. | reverse complement strand
CTTTCTAAGCTCTTTTTATAGGGGTCGGCAATATCTTTACCGGTGCCGCCCTCTGAGCGCGCTAACCATTCGCCATAACGCATGAGCTTGCCTCGTGCTTGTGGGTAGCGCTCACTAATAATTTCTTTATGCCGCTGTTCCATCACCAGAATCAAATCGTGGTTATTGACCAACTCGCTGGTGAGTTGTTGCGCTTGGTGGGGCGCTAGGGTCATGCCGCTGTCACGAGCCACCTGCGCGGCATCGTTATCAATGTCGTGGCCATTTAAACCCGAACGTTCCGTCGCCACCCCAGCACTGGCAATGTGCTTGTTCGGCAGCGCTTGCTGTAGCAATTGTTCGCCAATGGGGCTACGGCAAATATTGCCGGTGCATACCACTAAAATTCGGTCAAACATAGTCGTCTCGTCGGGCTCGTATTATTCTTGTAAGTCGCTGCGTGCGCGTGTCACGCTGTAAATTCCCGTCAATGACGGCAAGATCTGGCTCATCACACGGTTCCAACGTGCCACCGGCGCGGCGGTCACAAACACGATATCTCGAGGTTGCATCTCAAACTGCTCTGCCATCACCAATGCGGTGGCGTTGCTGGCATCGAGTTGGAACACCTGTGCCAATTTATCGCTATCCGGCTCAGGCTGGCGGATTACAAAAATGCCTGAGGCATCGGCGGTGGTGTTGTATAGGCCCCCGGCATCGCTCAGCGCCTCGGCAAGGCTCATACCGTAGCGTCCCATCGGGTAGCTTTGGGGTTTACCCACTTCACCCAAGACAAACACTTTACGAAAGTCGTTGCGTGCAATGTTGACGATATCGCCCGCCTGCAAGATAACGTTCTCTTGCGTGTTGCCCTGTTGATAGAGCTCGCGCAATGAGTACTGCATCTCATCATCGCCGCGTTTAAGGGTAACGTCGGTCCAATCCGCCATTTCGGTCAGACCGCCACTTTGCGAGACTGCTTCAATCAGCGTGAGGGGTACATTGCTAATGGGCAAGGTGCCCGGCTTTTTCACTTCACCGGTGACATAAACCCGTTGACTACGGAATGCCGCCACGGTGACGTCCACTTGTGGCTTTTCAATGTAGGTTGAGAGGCGTTCGGTAATCATATCGCGAATTTGTGTTACGCGCTTACCTGCCACATGCAGCTTACCCACGTAAGGATAAAAAATGGTGCCATCGTTATGTACCCAGTTACCCGCCTCAGCCGGACCACGCATAGAGCCTGCCGGAATGGTGAGCTCGGGATGGTCCCAAACGGTAATATTTAAAATATCACCACGACCGACGACGTAATCGTAATCTTGTCGTTGTTGCTCAAGCTGCGGATTGGGGAGTAATTCGGTGCGGGGTTGTTGCTGTTGGAGTCGGCTTAGCAGTTGCGGGGTGATGGGGTGAATATCCACGCGCTGGTTCAGCTCCTCTTGCGAGAGCGGTTCACCGCTGGCGTAGTCTTCATCACTGTCTAGGTGCGCGCCTGGCGCCCATGCACAACTCGATACCAATAAGGTGGTTGCAAAAATGGCTAGTAAACGTCTCATTTAGATTCCAACAGGTTATTTTGTTGTGATTTTAATCGCTCAGTGGCGCAAAGTTTATCACAGACTGACACAATATTAAGTACTGGTTTAGATGGTCCGACGATTGGACACGCTACCGCCCATGAGTTGCGGTCCCCAGTCACCGATGCCGTTATGTGTTCAGCTACGAATTTTAACACGCCGTGAAAAGGACATGCGTCGACACGACTTTACGTCGCGACAGTACAGTATAGTTAGGTTATGTCCTACAAGGAAGAGCGGTATTAGACCAAACGCCGAATCTTTACGCAACAACAAATTTGTTACATTTACACTGTTTGAATATAAAATAACCGCTCTGCAAATATGAAGATAGTCATACGGCACGTTTTACGCATTTTTTACATGAACAGGCTATTCTGTGTGCGCCAACCCTTCTTTGTAAGTCGGGTACATTAACGTATAGCCGGTGCTGCGTAATAACCGGTTACTGCAGCGTTTTGACCCACGCGGTCCGGGTCCTGGCTGCACCGGTTCGTTCAGTGTAATACCGGCTTGTTCGGCCAAGTATTGGTAGACTTGATACTGCTTTGAGGGCTG
>NZ_CAXGLS010000094.1:0-2326 GCF_964010655.1 uncultured Idiomarina sp. | reverse complement strand
GTTTACTTGCCTTCTCTCTAGTTTTACAGCTGTTGCCCACGCTCATTGGGGCACTGTATTGGCGGCGTGGTCATGCCCGAGGTGTCTATGCGGGGCTCGCTGCCGGCTCAATTGGCTGGATAGTGAGTGTATTGATACCACTCTACAGCGATGCGTTGCTCTCCGACGTTGAGATCATCACCCGTGGCACGGTAATTTCGCTGTTGATGAACAGCTTTGCCTATATTGCCTTCTCGTTGCTGTCGCGGCCACGATTAGTCGATCGCATTCAAGCGACTGCATTCGTAAAACCACGTGCATCTTTACCCGATAGTCCGCTGCATAAAAACCGGTCAGCGACTAACGCGGATATGTTGCTGCTGCTGAAGACTTTTTTAGGGGCGGAGCGCGCGCAACAACTGATGCGGTACTACCAAGCACCCAACGAATCGGTGTCCTTGCGTGCTGAAGCCGTTGCCGACCAGAACTTAATTAATTACGTCGAACGTGCGATTGCGGGTGTTTTAGGGTCTGCGACGGCGCGCTCTTTAGTCGAGGCGGCATTGCGCGATAGGCAACTCAACCTTGAGGAAGTGGTTCACTTCTTTGATGACACCACCCAAGCGTTACAAACCCAGCAGTCGATTCTGTTTAGTTCGCTAGAGAACTTAGCGCAGGGCATCAGTGTTGTTGATTCGGAGTTGCGCCTGGTCGCGTGGAATAAACGCTATACCGACCTATTCGACTATCCAGAAGGTATGGTGAGACCGGGTCAGCCGATAGCGACACTAATCCGTTATAACGCCGAGCGAGGCGAGTGTGGTCCCGGTGAAGTCGAAGAGTTAGTGAGTAAACGCTTACGCTACATGCAAATGGGTTCTGCGCACCGGTTTATTCGTCGCCGCGCCGACGGTCGCGTGATTGAAATGGTAGGTAATCCGTTACCAAGTGGTGGATTCGTAACCAGTTTTACCGATATTACCGAGCACGTAGAAACTCAGCAAGCGCTCGAGGATGCCAATATCGACCTTGAGCAACGCGTCGATACGCGGACGCAAGAGATCCGCGAAATCAACCAAGAGCTCACCGCTGAAATTGATCGACGCCGTGAAGTTGAGAAAGAACTGAAAAAGGCAAAAGCAGAAGCTGAGGCGGCAAACGCATCAAAAACGCGGTTTTTAGCACTAGCTAGTCACGATATCTTGCAGCCACTCAACGCGGCACGACTGTATCTATCGGCGGTGAATGAGGATGAGCTATCAGAACGCAATCAAGGCTTGTTGGGTAAGTTAGATACGGCGTTGGGGTCTACTGAACACTTGTTATCGACACTGCTCTCGATTGCAAAAATGGACCAAGGAGCGCTTAAGCCACAGTTTAAACATGTGATGTTAAGCAGTGTTTTAAAACCGTTGATTGAAGAGTATCACGTCCTGGCGGAGCAGCGACAACTTGAGTTCCGGGCGTTTTATGTGGATCGCCCGGTGTATACCGATCCAACTTATTTGCGCCGTATTGTGCAGAATTTTTTGTCGAATGCCATTAAATATACGCCTAAGGGTAAAGTGTTACTCGGGGTACGTAAGCGGGGTGACTACTTACAAATCGCGGTGTGGGATACGGGTCCGGGCATCGCTGCTCAGCAGCAGAACAAAATCTTCGACGCTTTTTATCGGATCCAGAACCAAACGGTGGATGGTGTTGGCTTGGGCTTGAGTGTTGCGCAAAGAATGAGTGAGCAGCTCGGCTGCGAACCGCAAATCCGTTCGGTTGAGGGTAAAGGCTCGTGCTTCTCGGTGACGATACCCTTAGGTCATCACGCACAAGTGGTCGCCAAACGCACCGAACGAACGGACCAAACACCGACAGCGGAATTGAGCCTGCTTGTGGTCGACGACGATAAGGATAACCTCAGTGCTGTTAGCGCACTGCTAGAAAAGTGGAACTGTCGCGCGATAACCTGTCGCTCTTACGCCGATGCTGTTGCCTATGCAGAGGCCAACGAGCCGTTAGACGGTCTGTTGCTTGATTACCAACTCGGCGGTGACGACGGCATTCAGCTGGCGAGCGCGCTCCGTACCATTTGGCAGCGTGACTTACCCGGTGCACTGGTCACCGCCATGCGCGATGACCACGTGAAGCGCAACGCCCGCCAAGCCGGCCTGCACTTCATGCCCAAACCAGTCAAACCCGCCGCCCTCAAAGCCCTCCTAAAATACATCTCCTCGCGGTAGGTCGCGCATTTTGCGCGACGATGCACAAGACCACCTGATGAAAGTATCGGGTCGTACGCATCGCAGTAGGTCGCGCATTTTGCGCGACGATGCACAAGACCACCTGATGAGAG
>NZ_CAXGLS010000093.1:0-2362 GCF_964010655.1 uncultured Idiomarina sp. | reverse complement strand
GGGCGACGGTTCGTAAGTTAAACACTCTAACGAAGTTGCAAGCTGAGATTTGCAAACCGACAACGCGCGCGAGGGCGCGTAGAACAACCGCGCGAGCAACCGCAAGCGCAATGGCTAAATAGGAGCAACATATGCCAACATTTGGAGACAACATTAGCCTGACAGCTGGCAGCAGTTCGAGCAACTTGTTTGCCGATACCGCTTACAATAAGGTCAATCAAGGCACCACCATCAGATTAAATTTAGCTTCGGTAAGTGCCAACAATGGAGCATCTGGTGCAAACCTTAATCAAACTTTTGCTGTCGGTAATACAGTGTACGCAGACACCGTTCCGCTTGGAGCGCTGGTTGATGGTCAACCATTTGCAGATAACGGAGCCTACAAAGAGAACGAAGTGGTGGTCACGCAGCCGGGCTCGTCGATCCCGTCGCTGGTTGTAAAAAACGATAGTGGCGGCACTATGGTTTTTAAGTACAAGGTTTTCGTGTCACAGCAATGAGTCAGCCTAACGAACCGGTACAAAATTACGAAGTACAAAGCCCAGCAATTGAAACATTGTTGCGTACCCAGTTGCCATCGGTGGCTGGTTACGGCGGATTAGTACGCGCAACTAATACAATTATACCGGTTTTCGATGTTAGCGCAGCTGCTGAAGGCAGTACCCTCCCGTTTGAACTGCAAAACGCCTTGGCGTTTGGCAGTCAAACTGCTTTTGAAGCAGCTAATACTAATGCGGACATAGCTACCGTTCCGGGCTTTTACCGAGTCACTGGCACTTTCACGGTCGTTAGCAACACCGGAAGCATACAACGTGCGGCTATTAACCTTATTGACGCCACGCCAACAACCAAAATTGTGCAGCAGGTGTTTGTACCTGCAAGTTTAGGCGTTAACAGCTTCTTTAACACACCGTTTGATCTAGTGATTTTCTTAAATACTGGCGAAAAGATTAATGTGAGTGCTACCAGTACTAGCACTATAGCTGGTTCAATACGTCAAATTGCTACAAGTGATGGCACATTGGTCGAACCGTCCGGTTTTCCTGTATAAGCAAATAATTATAATACTTATCCACGAAGTGGATTCCTTTTAAGCTGGCATTTTGCCAGCTTTTTACAGTCCGTCACTGCACTTTCGCGGGAGCTTCGTTCCGTCCTTCCACGGCGACTGGACGCTTTTTACCATGCGTCCCGTAGGAGCGAATGCATTTTATCGTCGTTATCGCTATTGTCAAGTTAACCAGATTATGGTTAAGTCATTTATGCAATCAAATTTACAGTTGAGTTATGATTACTTTGAGTCCGGTATTTTTTGGGTTGTGCGCTGCGATATTAACGGGTTTTTGCGCCGTGGCTTTGCTCGTACGCGCGATCGCGCGCGTTGCGAAGTTAGAAAGGCAATTAGCGAACTTAGACTGGTCGTCGCTGAGCGAGCTCGTGATGGATGTCGAAACTCTAAAGCGACAGGCGATGAAGACCCGAAACATTACCAATGGGTTAAAAAGGACTCAACAGAAAGAGGATTTAGAAGCGAAATTGCAAGAGGTACAGCTTCAACGACAAGCTAACGTCATGCCCATGCATAACGTCGAGAGGTAAAAATGAGCGTATTGAGCAGATTAGTAAAACGAACGACAGGTCGATCGATTGGCGCAAACGTAGGCGCCGCAGTCGGTACATTAACTGGTGGATCAATACTCGGCATACCTGCGTCAATATTTGGTGACACATTGTCGGAAGAACTAAGTCGTCAGTCTAATCGAGCAGAGCCAACGCAAACACAGACGGTACCATCAGACATGGGTCCGCAAATGCCAATGGGGCCAGCGCAGAACATTGAGATTGATTTTAGAGGAGGTAGTGACGTGCCAATGTTAAATACAGCCCAAATGGGAAATAACCCGTTTATACAGCCTGCATCGTTTCAACAGGCCAACGTAATACCGTTTATTCGCCCTGGCATCGGTGCTGTCGGAACAGCCATAGGGGCTGGCGCAGCCGTCATTATGGACCTTTTAACAGGGCAACCGACAAAGCTGATTATCACTCGTAAATTGCAGCGCGAAGCTCGACAAGCCGCCGATTTCTACATGAACGATTTGGACATGGTGGCTGAATACCTTTCCCGCGTGAAAAAGAAGAGATTCACAGAGGACATTGTTGTCGACATTTTGCTTAAGAGATTCACAAATCAGGGGCCGTTTGTCACCAAGGCAGCCGTAAGGAAAACAAGGGCCACGGTTCGTAAGTTAAACACTCTATCAAAGTTGCAAGCTGAGATTTGCAAACCGACAACACGCGCGAGAACGCGTAGGACAACCGCGCGAGCAACCGCAAGCGCAATGGCTAAATAGGAGCAACA
>NZ_CAXGLS010000092.1:0-2457 GCF_964010655.1 uncultured Idiomarina sp. | reverse complement strand
ACCGCACGGGGGATCCACCCACACCGGCGTAGCGTGCGCATTTTGCGCACGGGGCCGATCCGCATGTCGCGCAAAATGCGCGACCTACCGCACGGGGGATCCACCCACACCGGCGTAGCGTGCGCCTTTGGCGCACGGGGCCGATCCGCATGTCGCGCAAAATGCGCGACCTACCGCACGGGAAGATCCGCATGTCGCGCCAAATGCGCGACCTACGGCACGGGGCGATATGCATGTCGCGCCAAAGGCGCGACCTACGCGATGGTGTTGATGTCGGCAAGGCGGCCGAATAATGATTGTAATGAATGGGGTTGTTGTGTTTGTTGTTCGGTCCAAGCTATTTCAATGGAGATGTTGTCATGCATATCGGCTAAACGTGTTTCAAGACGCTGCACGACGAATTCAACGGGTGACTCACCAGTCGGATGAATCAATAACACCAACCCTGATACATTATCCAAAGAACATACGTAATCCCATGCCTGCACAGATTGTCGCAAAGCCTCATTAAGCGGAGCGACAGGAAACAGTGCACTATCTTTAGGGGTCAATCGAATCAGTGTCGCTGACAAATCAGTATCCCTCACGATCGTAAGCAATCGCTTATAGCGCTCTTCATCAAGACGCGCCAACATATGCTCATGTTTAGAAGTCTCGATAAAATGATGTATTTCGAATTCAACCAAGTGCGCCAGCTTTTCCAAGACCTCAATTGTTTTTAAACTCAAACGTCGAGCGCTTCGGTGTAATGCGCACAAAGAACCGATAAACAGACCGTTCGAATTGTACAACGGAAAACCGGCATAAAAGTTGAGACCATGACTCAACAAAGGCGACAGGTTGACTTTCATTCCTGACAAAGCGGTAAAGTTGTCGAACGTCGTGGTACGGTTATTCTTCATAACATACTGTACGAGCGATTGGTTAAGCGGAATAATCGTTTCCTCGACTCCCACCGCGGAACGCACAAATACATGATCGCCTTCGACCAACGATATAAATGCCACATCAAATCGCAAAAAATACTGAATAAAATGCGTGATATAGCTAAAATTAACACTACGTTTCTCGCAAGGACCAACAATAGCGCGCGCTAAACTGCTGCGTCGTTGGCTTGTTGCGGCGGCTTGCTTCATTAACCACGCTTCGGCACGGCTCCCCTCTAAGGGCTTTGCAAACAAATAGCCTTGTAACGTATCACAGCCAATTTGACGCACATAAGTGGCTGTCTCTTCGCGCTCAACCCCTTCAGCCACCGTTTTCAGTCCCAATGATTGCGCCAACTCCACGGTCGCGCGCATAATCTGTTTTGATTCGTCGCTGTCTTCATAGGAAAGCACAAAGCTTTTATCAATTTTAAGTTCACTCAGCGGTAACCGGACTAACTGTTTAAGCGATGAGTAACCTGTGCCAAAGTCATCTAGCGAAAATCTAAACCCACGCAGCCTTAGATCAAGTGCACGCTTTAACACATCGGCCTGTTCATCCAGCACCGCGCTCTCAGTAATTTCTAATATGATCCGTTGCGGTGGCACGGCATTTTGCTGACACGTCGCCATGAGAAAATCGAGCAACCAGTCTTTACTAAATACAAGTGCCGAAATATTAATCGCGATCGATAAATTATTTAACGCAACACGTTGAATTATCTCGGAGAACCACGTGAGTGACTCAGCGATGGCAAATTGAGTCAAGTCGTCAATCAGTCCTTCACGCTCCGCAAAAATAATGAATTCACTCGGCGGAATGGCGCCTAGTATGGGGTGTTGCCACCGTAACAGCACCTCAACACCCTCAGGCTCGTGAGTCGGCAGTCCAACCTTGGGTTGGTAAACGCAAAAAAATTCGTGGTCACGAATACCTTTTAGCACATCATCACGCGTGTAAATGTGAGCAGCAGGCTGATGAACAGCACTATTCAAAGATGACGTCAAACGTTGTAAAACGGTTTGTAGCTGATTAACAAAGAATGGCTTTCGAAGCGTACCAATAACTTGTAGCCCTTTTTCTCTAGCGGAAAGCGCGGCAGTCTTTAATAAATTGGAGTCACTCCCGCTCATGATGATTAAAGGCGTGTTGACAGATTCCGCGGCCAATAACGCGGCGACCTCTTCGCCACTCAACAGCGGCATCATTAAATCAACAATCAATAGGTCAAAGGACTCGGCGCAGGCAAGATCAATAAATTGAGTCGGATTACACGTTGATTGTGCTAAACAACCAATGGCATTCAGCATGGTTTCGACCGTCTGACATACCAATGGCTCGTCATCAAGTATCAACACAGAAATTGATTTTTTTTCCACCAGCTTATCCCACACACGAATGATGGCGAGATAATAGACACATGGTTAAAATTTAAACATTGGGAGAAATACCTAATTTAATCCGCCGCGCATTGCGCGCGACATCCGATGCCGGCCCGTGTACGATATCATCATCGTCGTACGTCGCGCC
>NZ_CAXGLS010000091.1:0-2861 GCF_964010655.1 uncultured Idiomarina sp. | reverse complement strand
TGCCAAGAGTATCAGGGTGCAACTTATAGCCAGCCTGTTTTGATATGCACCTTTCACATACATAAAATAAAATTCCCACTTGTTATTATTTTTGGAATATTTTATTAAATCTAACACAAATTGACCATGAAGCAAATTAACTCAATTTTTTAAACGTTTCTTGCATCCAATATTAGCAATTACTCGTTTGTTGATTAGCACCTTTCAAATAAGGATCTTTCAAATGAATAAGCTATGTATCAGTGTTGTAACCTTCTGCTGCTCTTTTAACGCGTTTGCTAATATAGAAAAAATAACGGTTTATGGTCACCGTACTGGATTAATTGGTGAGTCTATAAGCGCCTCTAGCGGTATTATTGGTCAGGGTGAAATAGAAAATAGACCCATGCTTCGGTCTACTGAATTGCTTGAGTTAATTCCCGGTATGGCTGTCACCCAACACAGCGGCTCTGGAAAAGCGAATCAATATTTTATTCGTGGCTTTAATCTTGATCATGGAACAGACTTTGCCACGAACATTGATGGTATGCCTATCAATATGCGCAGTCATGGTCATGGGCAAGGCTATACTGACTTAAACTTTATAATTCCAGAAACAATTGCCACTGTTAGTTATCAAAAAGGCAGTTATGATGTGCGCCAAGGCGACTTTTCAACGGCTGGCAGTGCTTATTTTCATTTATCTGACAACCCTAAACATGATCAGCTCAGTATCACTGTAGGAGAAGATAACTTCTATAGAGGTGTTGCATTAGGGAGTACCTCAATCGGTAGTGGCAAACTGGTAGGCGCAACAGAGTGGCAAGTTTATGATGGGCCTTGGCAGGATATTAATGAAGACGTTAATAAAAAAAACGCATTGCTACGTTATAGTCGTGATTCAGAACAAGGTAACTTATCAATTACGGCAATGGCTTATGACAACAGTTGGAATTCAGCAGATCAGATCCCGCAAAGGGCTATTGAGCAAGGTATCATTTCAGAGCTTGGCTCACTCGATAAAACACTTGGCGGAGAGTCAAGTCGGTATAGCTTATCGACAAATTGGCAAGGACAAAACTTATCAGTAAGTGCATACCTCATCGACTACGAGCTAAATTTATACTCTAACTTCTCATATTTCCTTAATGATCCAATTAATGGCGATCAGTTTAACCAACGAGATAATCGCACTATCTCAGGTGGAACACTAAGCTATCAATTTACAGCTAATGTAGGTGATATTCCCGTTAATCATACCGTTGGAACAGAGCTTCGGCATGATAATGTGAATAAAGTTGGCCTATACAATACACAAGCCCGAAAGTACCTTTCAACAGTACGACAAGACAGTGTCGAGGAAACAAGCTATACAGCATACTGGCAAACACAACTTCATTTAAGCCAACAGTTAGAGGCAACCCTTGGTGTTAGATATGATTATTTAGATGCTCACGTTGATAGCGACAACAGTTTAAATTCTGGAGATGCAGATGATGATTTACTCGGCTTTAAGGCGAGTCTAACTTACTTATTTACTGATAACCTTGCTGGTTATGCAAACTGGGGGCAGTCTTTTCATTCAAATGATGCTCGTGGTGCAACCATTGCTCAAGACCCAGTAACACTTGAGGCAACAAACACCGTAGACTTACTCGTTAAGAGTAACGGTGCAGAGTTAGGGTTGCGCTACTTCGATGAGCAACAATTTAACTTTTCTGCAGCCCTTTGGTGGCTAGAACTCGACTCAGAATTGTTGTTTGTTGGTGATGCAGGTAACACTGAGGCCAGTGATGCATCACAGCGCTATGGTATAGAACTAAGTGCCTACTACTGGCTTAGTGACACATTAAGCTTAGATGCAGAAGCGTCATTTACGTATTCTCGTTTAGACATTAGCAATAACAACAACCGTATTGAGGGAGCTGTACCAGTGGTTGCAAGTGCCGGGATTAGCTGGCAGTTTGCACAACAGTGGCAAAGCTCATTACGTTTACGCCATATAGGTAAACGTATGTTGAGTGATGATGGCAGCAAACGTTCAGAGCCTTTAACTGTGGTAAATGGTTTAGTGAGTTATCAGCAAACTCATTGGAAAGCAGAACTTGAATTGCTTAACTTGTTTGATAGTAATGACCATGACATTGATTACTACTACTCATCAAGACTAGCGGGCGAACCAACAGAAGGGGTAGAAGATAATCACTTTCACCCCATTGAGCCACGCACAGTTCGATTAAGCATGAGTTTTTTATTTTAAAGAATTCACGACTGAAGTCGCTCCTACAACCACACCTACGCGAATTGCAGGCACAAAAAAACCGACTTTCGTCGGTTTATGTCACTTTCAAATAGAAAGTGGCGGACGCGGGAGGATTCGAACCTCCGACCGCCTGGTTCGTAGCCAGGTACTCTATCCAGCTGAGCTACGCGTCCGCAGTATGTTTCGCATGTTTAAGTCGCGCACTGACCATGTCTTAAAGACAAAAAAACCGACAGCTTGTCGGCTTATGTCACTTTCTAAGAGAAAGTGGCGGACGCGGGAGGATTCGAACCTCCGACCGCCTGGTTCGTAGCCAGGTACTCTATCCAGCTGAGCTACGCGTCCGCAGTTGCATTTTATAATCTTGCAATGATTTTATCTTTATACTCGATGTGAGCTTTCAAATATGGCGGACGCGGGACGTCTCTTGAAAGAGTGAACCTCCGACCAAATTTGTATCATTATACTCGATGTGAGTTTCAAATATGGCGGATGTGGGACGTCTCTTGAAAGAGTGAACCTCCGACCAAATTTGTATCTTTATACTCGATGTGAGTTTCAAATATGGCGGACGCGGGAGGATTCGAACCTCCGACCGCCTGGTTCGTAGCCAGGTACT
>NZ_CAXGLS010000090.1:0-2887 GCF_964010655.1 uncultured Idiomarina sp. | reverse complement strand
CACGTCAAATACATCGTCATGTTGGTTCACATCAAGCGCTGCAATGTATACGTTAACCTTTGGGTAAGCTTGCTCGATTTCACTTTTCAATGCTTCTAAACGTTCAATTCGCCGAGCACACAGACATAAGTGGTATCCCTTGCTGGCAAACTCTTTCGCCATACCCTCGCCAAGCCCCGAGCTCGCTCCAGTAATTAATACGGTTTGTTGTTCTTGCATAGTACACGTCCATTTATTGTTTTATTTTGCGACGGCAACGCCATAACAAATAGTTGACCAAAAACCAGAAGTTTTTAAACGCCGGATTATTCGTTTGTTTGTGGTGGTAACGATAATAAATCTGCTGAGCAATTACGGCGAGGCGGAATAAGCCAAACACCTCATAGAATTTAAAATCAGCCACCGCTACGCCCGTCTGCTCGCAATAATAGGCAATGATTTCCTTTCGACTTAACATACCGGGATAATCACTCGGCTGACGCTTCGTCGCTCGGGCTATTTTATCGTCGTCGGACTGAATCCAATACGCCAATGCATTACCGAGATCCATCAGAGGGTTACCGAGTGTCGCGAGCTCCCAATCAAGGATACCAATGATGTGAGTCGGGTTATCAGCATCCAATACTAAGTTATCCAAACGAAAATCATTGTGCGTCATGCAAATGGTCTCTCCGCTCGGTTGGTTTTCTCGAATCCAGCGCATGATGCTTTTAGCGCCAAATACGTTCCATGTTTTCGCCCGCTCAAATCGATTGCACCACCCTTCTACTTGGCGCTGGGTATAGCCCTTGCCTTTCGCTAACCGTCTTAGACCCGATGCATTGATATCTACATTATGTAACGCGACAAGGCGGTCAATCGCGTTTAAACAGAGTTGCCGCGCTTGTGTTTCACTTAACTCCAGTTGGCGGGGAAAGTGACGACGCGGAATAATTCCCTCTATATGACGCATCACATAAAATTCAGCACCGATAACCGACTCATCCTTGCAGTGTGCAAGCACCTCTGGCACCTCTGGAAAATACGGCTTAAGCGCTTTTTGAAAACGATACTCGCGCCCCATGTCGTGCGCCGACTTCGCCTTAGTACCATCGGGTGGACGGCGCAAAACAAGAGTAATATCTCGGTAGTCGAGTCGATAAGTCCAATTTGATGCCCCACCGGTATACTGAGTAATAGCTAAATCGCCCGAAGACTCACTGACCACCTCAGGTAGTTCGGCTTTTAGCCACGCATCAAGTGACTCAATGGGTAATGACTCTTCCGTTCTAACCGGAGAAGACTGGTCAAGTACGCTATTTGCATCAACGCTCATTCATTCGCTCCTGCCATGCTCTTACTTCAGTTTTAGCAATGGTTGCACGATGCACTGCGTCAGGGCCGTCGGCAATACGCAATGATTTAGCGACCGCTAATAAATCGGGTAAAGGCGTATCATGACACATCGCGGCGCCACCATACAGCTGCATGGTTTCATCCACCACACGTTGCAGTACTTGCGGCGCAACCAATTTAATAGACGAAATCGCTTTAATCGCCTGCATTGCACCCACCTTATCAATTTGCCATGCTGCATGAAGGGTGAGTAAACGCGCTTGATCAATGGCAACCCGTAAATCTGCGAGACGTTCTGTATTGCCACCCAACTTTAATAAAGGCTGCCCAAACGCAATTCGCGATGTACCGCGCTCAATAAACATATCGAGCGTCCGTTCAGCAGCACCGATGGCGCGCATGCAATGATGAATACGGCCTGGACCTAAACGTCCTTGCGCTATTTTAAAACCTGCACCCGGTCCTACGATGATATTGTCCTTAGGTACGCGCACATCATCAAATACCACTTCGCCATGACCATAAGGCGCATCGTATTCGCCTAGCGCAGGGAGCATGCGCTCAATATATACGCCGGGTGTATTTAAAGGCACAATCACCATCGAATGACGGCTATGCTTATCAGCATCCGCGTCCGTCAAACCCATCACGATGGCAAATTGAGCGTCGGGATGCCCAAGCCCTGTGCTCCACCATTTACGTCCGTTTATCACCCACTCATCGCCGTCAGCGGTAATCGTGGTTTGCATGTTGGTTGCATCAGATGACGCCACATCGGGCTCTGTCATACAAAAGACCGAACGAATATCCCCTGCGAGCAGAGGCTCAAGCCATTGCGTCTTTTGCGAGGCACTCCCAAAGTGATACAGCACCTCCATATTGCCGGTATCAGGTGCATTACAATTAAAGATTTCCGGCGCCAACAAACTGTGCCCCATACACTCGGCAATAGGCGCGTACTCAAGAGTTGTTAGTCCCTGCCCAAGCTCAGCGTCGGGCAAAAACAGGTTCCATAACCCCGCCTTCTTAGCCATGGCTTTTAGTTCTGCCACATGCGGTGGCACCTGCCATTCACGCCAGTGCGGGCCGGCATTAAGACGTTGGTTTTCTTTACGATAATCAGACTCATAAGGGACGATATGCTGTTCGATAAATTCTTGTACGCGTGACAAATAATCACAACTTTTATCTGAAAGTGAAAAGTCCATTCTACGTTTCCTTTAAATACCTAATAACCGCATTGTAGGCATGAATGATTTTCTGGTACAACCAGTTTAAGCCGATTACTCTGCTTGTAATGGAGTCCAATTTCCATTACGGTTAAAAACAAAATAGAAAAATTAATCTATGCGCATAATAATAGTCACTTTTCTTCTTTTGCAGTTAACAGGCTGTACAGCCCTCGTTGCTGACCAAGTAGCTCACCCCCATGGAATGAATCTAAACTTTACTGATGAACAATCAGCTCTAGAAATCTTTCACCTGCAGCCCCGTAAGGTCGGTAACCTGGATTATTTTTATGCACCTGCCGCTGGATTTGCTCAACAAGAAA
>NZ_CAXGLS010000089.1:0-2914 GCF_964010655.1 uncultured Idiomarina sp. | reverse complement strand
GTGTCGGCATCGTGGTCACGACCAAAGCGCGCCATTTCTAAAGAATCCGCGACACACCCGCCGGTTTCCTCGGCTAGCGCCTGGATTTCGGGATCGGTGTAATAATGCGCGACGAGTACTGCGTTGTTGTCTTGCAGTAATTGTTTTATGCGCGCTTTGTATTCCGCCTTTTGCTCATCCGTTAAGGGTTTGGGCTTAGGTGGAAATGCGTAATCTAAGTTATCGACCGTTTGAATAGCTGACATGATGTTACTTCGTTTGGATGTTCGTTTTATTTACGTATGTGTGATTATATCGGATTTCAAGGGTGGCGGCTAATATGTTGGGTGTTCTGGGCAATCGGGGATGATCTTTTCTTGCGCAAGATGCGCAAGTTACGTCGGTGCGGCGAAAGCGCGAGGTGCGTCGGTGCGGCGAAAGCGCGAGGTGCGTCGGTGCGGCGAAAGCGCATGGTGCGTCGGTGCGGCGGTGCGGCGAAAGCCCGAGGTAAAAGAGGTGGTGGGTTGTGCAGGATTCGAACCTGCGACCAATTGATTAAAAGTCAACTGCTCTACCAACTGAGCTAACAACCCATTTCTTTCTTGCGCAGAATGCGCAAGGTACGTCGGTGCATGAGCGCCGAGGGCGCGAGGCAGAAGAAGTGGTGGGTTGTGCAGGATTCGAACCTGCGACCAATTGATTAAAAGTCAACTGCTCTACCAACTGAGCTAACAACCCACTTTCTGGTACTGCCTTCCGCTGCCATTTGTCCTTGGCAACGGCGGCATAGTTTACTTAAATAACGCTGTGATGCAACTGATAATTTCAGTTTTTTGTCTGACTGCTTACAATTCGATCAGTTGTTGTACCGATGTTACAGGTTAGACAGGCGTTGCTTTGCCAAATTCGCTTCGGTACTGTCCGAGTATTCGGTCAATACTTGCTGGTAAAACGTCTTGGCATCGGCGGTTTTGCCCTGCTCTGCTGCGATAACACCAAGCTTTAACAAGCAGTCTGCGCGCTTGTTGCTGTCGGGGTAGTTATCCACCACTTGTTTAAAGTGGTCGTGCGCTTTTTGGTATTCTTGCTGCGCGTACAGCAACTGACCTAACCAGTAATGTGCGTTGGGCACGTACGTTGAGTTTGGAAAGTTTTGCAAAAACGACTCAAATGCGGGTATAGCGGCATCGTAGCGTTTATCCTCAAGTACTAAGGCGATGGCTTTATCATAAGCATCATTTTCGCTCATATTGGCGCTGTAGCCGTTATTTCCGCTACTTGATGGGTTACTCGCACCTTCATTAGAGGTCGGCACGGTTTGCATATCGTTCATGCTGTACGATGCTCCGCCCCCTTGTTGCTTAAACTGACTAAAGCGACGGTCGATCTCTTGATAGATTTCCCGTTGACGCTCAAGTAGTTGCTCAAGGCGATACTCATGCTCTTCGGTAATCCCCCGTAGCTCTGCAACGTCTTGTTGCAAAGAAGAAAGGGTGTTGAGCATTTCGAGCTGAGCACCTTGGCGTGCATCAAGCATGCGCTCGATGGTGGCTAGACGTTGCTCAAGTGAACTGGCTGATTGATTTAGGCTGGACACTGGTGCCTGCGCCATAGCGGCGGCAGGCATCAGTAGACAGATAGCCAACAATGATTTTTTCATGAACTATCCGTTATTTAGTTAAACGTCGAGTGGCGATTAGTAAACCAATACTGCGCGACGGTTTTTAGCGTACGCACGTTCGTTCGAAGCGTTAACTAACGGCTTCTCTTCGCCATAAGAAACGGTTGAGATTTGTGAATCTTGAACACCTAAGTTCACAAGGTAGTCTTCAACCGCTTTAGCACGACGCTCGCCCAATGCGATGTTGTACTCTGGCGTACCGCGCTCGTCGGCGTGACCTTCGATAACGATAGTAACGTTCGGATTTTTGACTAAGTAGTCAGCATGAGCGGCTAGCAACTCTGCGTACTCAGACTGAACGCTTGAACGGTCAAATGCAAAGTAGATAATGTGCTCTTTGCGCAGCGCTTCCATTTGCTCTTCACGCACTTCTTCAGGGGTTTTAGCACGGTCAGCAGCACCGACTTGAACGCCTGATTGAGAACCTGATTCAGTGGTTTGGCCGGTTTCTTGGCCTGAACCCATGCCTGAGTCAGTTGTTGATGTAGAGCTACATGCGGCTAAAGTTGCCATTGGAACGGCAATCGCCAGAGCTTTTAATAATTTGTTGAGCTGCATCCTAATGATCCTTATCGTTATCCAGTTGATCAAACCGTTCGGTTTACTAAACTTTTTTGGTTAAAACGTTTTTGGTTAATACGTTGTCTTATTGAAAATTGCACAATTTTGCGCACCTTTTCATAACTTATATAGCACTTTTACAAGCACTTACATAAATGGCGACCACGATGGCGATTTCACCTCGCCGCTACTTGCCGGTAAACGCGCTTTAAAACGCCCGTCTGTCGACACTAACGCTAACACTTGTTTGTTATTGTGGGTAGTGCTGTAAATCACCATACTGCCATTTGGCGCCACGCTAGGCGACTCATCCAATGCTGTGCGAGTTAACACTTGCATTGTACCCCGCGGAAACTCCTGCCGCGCGATGTGATAGTTACCGTTAGTGCGGTTCACTAAAATCATCGAATCACCCGATGGCATAACCGTGCCACCTAGGTTTTGCTCACCCTCAAAGGTTAAGCGGCGCACGTCACCTGACGATAAATTTACGCTATATAACTGCGGTCTTCCACCTCTTTCTGAAGTGAAGACAATAGAGCGACCATCAGGTGTCCAACTTGGCTCAGTGTCAATCGTACGATTACGCGTCAAACGTTGCAAGTTTTTGGTCTTAAGATCCATGACATACAACTCAGGATTGCCATCTTTTGACAATACCATGGCCATTTTGTCGCCTTTTGGAGAAAAAAC
>NZ_CAXGLS010000088.1:0-2955 GCF_964010655.1 uncultured Idiomarina sp. | reverse complement strand
TGATGAACGTGGTCGGCGACGGCGTTGAATCAATATAGATAATGCCGATAAGGACACACAAAATAATGTTGGCGAAGGTAAACCAATGACCCCAACTAATCAGTCGTGCAATTTTATCGCGACGTTGGTTCTTTCCCATTCTGTGTCTATCCCGTGCTACAATCTGCCAAATAGTCTAACACAGCGATTTTGCAAGGATAGTCCTAGTTATGCAACTGGCCATTGAAAATAGCATTATTCACCAGTTTTACAGCCATGATGACCAAATTGGTTTGCGTCTCGCGCCAGAACCTTTGTCTGATGACGAGCAACTGCACGAGTTACTCGAGGAACTGACCACGGTTTATACCAGTAAACCAGCTAAAGGCTACGCTAGCTTCTTAACAGAGGCCGACGAGGCGGAAGAAGTCAGTGATTTCCCGGTACTACTTAAACAGTGGCAAGCACAAGAGCTAGAATTTGTTGAGTTGAGCCAGCAGGCGGCTAAGCTCTTGTTAGAGCAACTGCAGAACTATCAAATGCTTGAAGCGGGCTTTTTATTAGTGACGCGGTATCAACACCTAAGCACTGATTATCTGTTAGTGGCGTTTTTACCAGTAAAAGTAGGCGTGACGATTAACCCTAACTTAGCTGTTGACCGGTCATCACAATTAGACATTAGTAAGGTACAACTGGCAGCGCGGATTGATCTGACTGAATGGCAAACCGATCCCGAGAGCCAACGTTATATTTCTTTTATTAAGGGTCGCGCTGGACGCAAGGTATCTGACTTTTTCTTGGATTTCTTGGGCTGTACTGAACGGCTCGATGCTAAGTCGCAAACTAAACGTTTGGTGGATGCAGTAACAGAGTTTGGTAAGCAAGCAGAACTGCCACCGGAGCAACGTCAATCGCTTAATGCGGTGGCTTATGAATATTGCGATCAACAATGGAAGCAGGGTGAAGACGTCAAGGTCAAAGACTTGTCAGAGCATTTCTCTCAAGCACAGCCGACCGAACGTAGCTTTGAAGAGTTTACGCAAGCGCTCTCACAAGAGGATAAACCTGCACTGGATGAGTCCTTTCCTACGGATCGGTCTACGCTACGAAAATTGGTTAAATTTCAAGGCCAAGGTGGCGGCGTGAGTGTGGCATTTGATCATACGCAGCTGGGCGAGCGTATAGAGTATGATCCGGAGACAGATAAACTAACGATTCATGGCACGCCGCCTAATTTGCGCGACCAATTGCGTCGTTACTTTGGTATTGATTCTTAAGGGGTATAGATTCTTAAGGGGCTAGAATTGCAAAACGCCGCATTGCGGCGTTTTGCAAGTAGGCTTCTTATTGTTTGTCCGCGTGAGGAACAATGTTTGAGGCATGCAGTCCTTTTGGACCTTCCTCGAGTTCAAACTCTACGGTTTGACCGGCTTTTAATGTGCGATAGCCTTCCATATCGATTGTTGAGTAATGAGCGAAAATGTCACCCTCGCGGTCCTCACTCTCAATAAAGCCAAAACCTTTGGAGTTATTGAACCATTTGACTTTTCCGGTTGCCATACATCTACTTCCTTCTTCTATCGAAAAGAATTTTGTTATTATTAGACTTGGTTGTCGTAAGTGTGGTTGAAAATTTCATCATCCAACACCATGTTTTACTCTAGGACACAGAGTATAATAGTCAAGTAGATGTGATGAAAAAATCGACATTTTTGTTAAAAAAATAAACAAAAATTGTCCAGCGAGATTAGACAAATCAGCTATAGTGATAATAGGTTGTTAATTCATGAGCCAGTTTGATCATCAACACGTATATGATGTTGAGGAAGAAAGTAAACACGAACTGAAACCACCCTCGATGTATAAGGTCATATTGAATAATGATGACTATACACCGATGGACTTTGTAATAGAGGTGCTGATAAGGTTTTTTCGTATGAATAACGAAAGAGCCACAGACACCATGTTGCAGGTGCACTATAAAGGGAAAGCGGTGTGTGGAGTTTACTCAGCAGAGATAGCTGAGACAAAAGTGGTGCAGGTCAATCAGTACGCTCGTGAAAACCAGCACCCGTTGCTCTGTACCATGGAGCATGAGTAAGATTCGAGCACAGCCGTAGTACGGTAAGGAGAGTGGTATGTTAAACAAGGCGTTAGAACTTACCTTGAACGATGCGTTCAGACTGGCGCGTGAGCGTCGTCATGAACTAATGACGGTTGAGCATTTGCTCGTGGCTTTGCTCGATAATCCAGACGCAGCCGAAGTTTTGCGCGCGTGCGGACTCAATTTTGAACAACTGAAAGAAGAACTTATCAGTTACATCGACCGCAGCACACCGACGTTTGATGAGCAAGATGATGGCGCCGATACACAACCGACACTCGGATTTCAGCGGGTGTTACAGCGTGCGGTGTTTCACGTTCAGTCTTCTGGTAATGCCGAAGTGAGTGGCGCGAACGTGTTGGTGGCGATTTTCAGTGAACAAGAGTCACAAGCCGTTTACTTGTTAAACAAGCATGATATCACTCGTTTAGATATCGTTAATTATATCTCACATGGCATCGCGCGCTCTCAAGACGAGCCAATGGACGAACATATTGCCGATGAAGAGGAAATGGCTGCGGCAAGTGAAGAGCAGCAAACCCACCTTAAACGTTTTTGTACGAACCTTAATGTGCAGGCGCAAGAGGGTAAGATCGATCCACTTATTGGTCGTGATGACGAGTTGGAACGCTGCGCACAAATTTTATGCCGTCGTCGTAAGAATAATCCATTATTGGTCGGCGAGGCTGGTGTAGGTAAAACGGCTATCGCCGAGGGGCTTGCGTATCGTATCGTAAATAAACAGGTACCCGATATTCTTGAGGAAGCGGTTATCTACTCGCTGGATATGGGTGGCTTATTGGCCGGCACAAAGTACCGCGGTGACTTTGAAAAACGCTTCAAACAGCTTCTCAAAGAGTTAGGCGAGAAAG
>NZ_CAXGLS010000087.1:0-3281 GCF_964010655.1 uncultured Idiomarina sp. | reverse complement strand
GAAAGGTCGTGCGACCAATGATGTTCCAACCGCCAGGCGATGCTAAGGGATAAATTGCTGTTTGCCGTTCAGCAATGGCAACACTCCCCGCTGGAATTCGTGTTCTAGGTGAATCCAGCCGAGGTGCCTGTAAATCTTCGGCGACTTCGCCCATGTAAGCAAAGCCCGGTGCAAACCCCAATGCATATACGCGATAGCTGTCCCGACAATGGCGCTCTATAACCTCCTCGACACTACATTCGTGAAGCTCCGCAATACGTGCTAAATCAGGCCCGACCGTCTCGTCGTAATAAACAGGAATGACGTGTGTTTGCCCCTGCTCCGCGTTAACCTGTTGGAGTTCAGGCAGGGACTCAATGATAGCTTTGATCGAGGCACGTATATCGGTATCTGAATGCCGGGTAATATCGTAATAAACCATGAGCGATGAGTATGCCGGTACGGTTTCGAGTATCGCTAAATCGCTGCTGGCTATCGCTGAATCAAGTTGCAGTACGCGTTGGTTCGCCTCGATGCTGATCTCATCTGCAAAATAGACGATCACCGCATCAGCACCCGCATTGACTATGGAAGGTTTCACGCTCAGTTTCCCTCTTGTTGTTATTCGGGTATCGAGTGGAGTAACTCACGTATTTTCGACACGGTTTCGACCGCGGATGGGTTGTCGCCGTGAACGCACAGTGAGTCGATACTAATCATTCGCTCGTTACCATCTTTGTCAATAATAGGCTCGCGTCGAGCAAACCGGTTCGCTTGTTCAAGTACATCGGCTTCCTCGGTCAGCACCGAGCCGCTTTGCTTTCGTGATACAAGCCGACCTTTATGGTTATAGCGACGGTCTGCAAAACCCTCAAACCATAAGTAAACGTCATAGTTAGATGCTAATGCCTGCCACTCAGAGTTTTGCGGAGTTGCCATAACCATCAGTGGTAGCGGTTGACGTTGTTGGGTTTGCAAGTAACTAACTGCCTTACACACCGCTTTAAATATCTCACTGTCACGCAGCATATCATTATACAACGCACCGTGAGGCTTAACGTAAGCAACCGATTCATCATAACGTGCGGCGATACCATTAAGTGCACCGACTTGATACATGATGAGAGCAATAATTTCTTGCTCTGAGCAGTCCATATGCCGCCGCCCAAAACCAACAAGATCTGGATAGCTCGGGTGAGCCCCAATCTTGACTTGGTGTTGTGCTGCCAGTGCCACCGTCTGAGTCATCGTCAGTGGGTCGGATGCGTGAAAGCCACATGCAATATTAGCGCAGTCGATGTGCGGCATGATAAGTTCATCCTCGCCCATCTTATAAGCGCCAAAGCTCTCACCAATATCACAGTTGAGTGTAATTTTTCTAATCGTATGCGTGTTCATACGACACAGTATATCATGATTTGGTTTTGTCTTGGTTACGTGCCTTAAGGTCACCTAAGAGACGTGTGTAGCTGACAGCAAATAAATACAATCCGATTCCAATGCCCGCAATTTGCAAAGCAGGTAAACTCAACACCACTAACTGATGCTTAGCAAATATGGCTACAGCACCCACGAGCCCCATCGTCGTTAAGCCGCTTGCTATCAAAGTAATCGGAGGCAGCCAACTCAATAGCTTTTGAATACGCAACAATGCGAGTAAACCGCCCAAAATAATGCCCCATGCAATCGGCACTCCCAATCGATACCAACTCAATTGATAGTCAGCAATCGCGGCAACTAATTGGTCTTGTGAAGCGGTATAAAAAAATAAACCCACCGCGCCCGCTAAAATGACAATTCGCTTAAAAAGATTCATGCCTGCTTTCCTTACAGCGCTAAGCTCACACAATAAATAATAATGCCTATCACGGGCACCCAAACAATTGGAGACTGATACCACTTGAGCGGCTGCTTACTTTGCTCATTCAGCTTATTCAAAGTGGGCAAGCGATAAAGCCAAATTAAAGCCACCAACATTAAGCCTGCGCCCGTTAAGCGAATAATAGTATCAAACTCGCTTACAACTCCGAGTACGGCTAAAAGTAGACCTACAATCAGCAGTACTATTGCAGTAACACGTTGCCACATTTATTCACCTCGTTATTATTATGCTTTGGTCGAATACCACCATAACGCTTTTTTAACAGACAAAAAAGAATATGTTACCTTAGAGCCTACGCTGACAGGGGTAAAAAAACACATGCAGATATTTAAACGAATGGCGCTGATCATCGCGGCCGCTGGCGTCACCTTTGGTTTAATCGTGATAAGTATCGTGGTGTATCAATACACCGTCATGGAACCCGAAACGCCCCATGCTGGTGACTGTCAGTTACAGCAACTCGAGCAGACTCACGATCGTGCCGCAGAGGTACACACGTATCAGTGCACTCGCGGTTCAGAAACTACTTGGCGAGGCACCGAAATGTGGCTTTATGAGCCCCTAACTGAAGAATGGCAGCGAATGTTAACCGTTAAAGGTGAACCGTGCGTGCGCATTCACCTCAACGAGCGTCGTTTAACGGTTGCACATGCGGGTAACAAACTCGATTTTAACCTCGCTGAGCCGGTCTTTATCTACAAAGATAAAGAAGGCACAAGCCATAGCTTGGCCGTCGCAATCGATAACCAAGCTTCAGCATGCGAAGAGTGATTAGGTCAGTTTGAGCACCCAGCTCAGTGGTAAACGCTTCATCAAAAAGCCAATAATGCGCCAAGGCCAACCGGGTACATAGGCTTCGACGGGCGATTTTTCTATGGCTTTTACCAACTTACGACAGCCCTCTTCGGTACCAATCATAAAGGGTGTGTTTTTAACCTTTTCATTAATTTCCGAGCGAATGTATCCCGGGAATAATGTGGTCACTTTGATGGGACTGTTCTTGCCATAGGTCTTCAGCAAATCCGCGCGAATCCCTTCAGACAGTGATGCTAAACCGGCTTTGGTTGCCGCATATACCGTCATTGCACGCGGCATACCGCGCAATGCACTCATCGAGGCGATGGTGACCAAGTGACCTCGTTCTTGGGCTCTGAAAATACCCATAGCCGCCTCGCATTGGGCCAACGCAGCAACAAAGTTCGTTTCAGCCGTGGCTCGATTAGCGGCAAAGTACCCTGTGCCTAACGAAGCGCCTTTCCCCATTCCGGCATTAACGACGATTTTATCAATCGAGCCTGCCTCTGATTTAAACCGCTCAAACACGTCAAATACATCGTCATGTTGGTTCACATCAAGCGCTGCAATGTATACGTTGGCTTTTGGGTAAGCTTGCTCGATTTCACTTTTCAATGCTTCTAAA
>NZ_CAXGLS010000086.1:0-3293 GCF_964010655.1 uncultured Idiomarina sp. | reverse complement strand
GCAATGAGGATACCAAAAATGACCGCGAGTCGGACTTTAAACTGTTTAAACATCAAGCTCCTAAGCGATTAAAGCGTTTTTCTAATCGCGACTTTTCTTCTTTCTTTGGCGCTGGTGGTGCCACATCCAGCGTTATATCGCTATTCTTGATTGGCATTTTTAGTTCGATGAGTTCGCCCGCATTGAGGTCATCCCCCATCCATGGATGCCAAACGCGGAGTGTTATCGCTTGCGATTGTTTACTGACCGCGTCATTGAACTCAATACTGACCTTTCCCGACGCATCGGACACGAATCCCTGCAACGCGTTGTTAATCACAACGTAGCCGACCATATCGTCATGAATGTTACAGCCGAGCGTCACCACCCCCGGCTTGTCAAAAGTCACCTTGGGACGCTCTTGGTCTGAATAAAGTTTTAACTCAAAAGGCTTCGCTTTTGAGAAAGAGTACACATGATGACGTATATTATCACTATTTGGAAAGACCACCGTACTGCCCTCCTGAATCGAAGAGACTTTGGGTACAAACTGCTTATCAACTTGGTCAATAATAACGTTGTCTTGCGCGCCGTGGGGGTTTGCTAGCACCGACTTATTAATCAGAATAACTGCGTTATTAACGGGATTACCGTTTTTATCGAGAACCCGAATAGTTTGCGTATCCGCCCATGAGGTCGCAGAGAACACAATCATGATCAGGCTAAAAGCTAGCTGTTTAATCATGGTTCGCCTTATTATATAGCTGTTAGAGATAATGAAGCGCAAGCGCTCATGTTGCTAGCTTAATACAAGCGACGCTCGTTTAGAACTGATCTTTAGGAGTATAAGACCGTATTTCACATTAACCCAATTCTTTGGCTTAGGAGGAACAGGTTATGAGCCGCGAGACAAGGACTGAATCAGATAGTATGGGGCAAGTTGAAGTCCTGCAAAGTGCACTTTATGGCGCCCAGACACAACGTGCTATTAATAACTTCCCCATCAGTGGGCTTACACTGCCATCCGAACTCATCAAAGCCATCGCGCGCATAAAATGGTCAGCCGCGGCTGCGAATCAACAATGTGCAGACCTCGATAAAGACAAAGTGGTCGCCATTCAAGCAGCCGCTCAACAAATTATTGATGGCCAACACGTCGACCAGTTCCCGATTGATGTTTTTCAAACAGGTTCAGGAACGAGTTCGAATATGAACGTCAATGAAGTCATTGCCCATATTGCCCAGCAGCAAGGGGTTGATGTTCATCCCAATGATGATGTCAATCGCAGCCAATCAAGTAATGATACGATTCCAACGGCGATTCAAATCGCTAGTGTCGTGGCCGTCGAACAGCGATTACAGCCAGCACTCAAGCACCTGATTGACACCATCAGAAAAAAAGCAGTTGAATTACGTGATGTGGTAAAGACCGGTCGTACCCACTTAATGGATGCGATGCCATTAACTATGGCTCAGGAATTGAACGCATGGGCCGGACAGCTCGAGTTGACGGCTCAGCAGTTACCGCAACTGTGTGAGCACTCGCAAGTACTGCCGCAAGGCGGAACAGCGATTGGTACCGGTATTAACGCGCCCAAACAGTTCGCCGACTTGTTTGCGCAGTCGCTCAGCAAGCAAACGGGCATTGCTTTTAAAGCATCACGTAACCCGTTTACTGGCATAGCAGGACAAGAGCTCAATGTGCAATTGCATGGGCAATTAAATACGCTTGCAACCACGCTATTAAAAATAAGCAATGACTTACGTTGGATGAACAGCGGTCCACTCGCCGGCTTAGGTGAAATACAACTGACCCCATTGCAACCGGGTAGTAGCATTATGCCCGGGAAAGTGAATCCGGTGATCCCAGAAGCGGTTGCGATGGTTGCAGCACAGGTTAATGGAAACCATACCACCATCACAACGGCCGCCCAACAAGGTAACTTTCAGCTTAACGTCATGCTACCTGTGATCGGCTATAATTTGATGCAGTCACTTGAGTTGCTCACGCAAAGCTGCCAAGTCTTAGCGGATAAAGCCATTATGGATTTTGAGGTGAATCACGATAATTTAGAGAAGGCCTTAGCTAAAAACCCTATTTTAGTAACTGCATTGAATCCAGTTATTGGATATAGCAAAGCCGCTGATATCGCTAAGCGCGCATACAAAGAGAAACGTCCTATTATCGATGTCGCTGAAGAGATGACCGATATGGACCGTAATAAACTCGAGCGCCTGCTCGACCCCAAAGATCTCACACAATCTGATTAAAGGACGTTAATATGTCGAATGTCGTCATTACCGGTGCCAACCGTGGCATCGGTTTTGAGTTAGCCAAACGGTACTCAGAGGCGGGCTATTCAGTCACTGCCGTGTGCCGTAACAACTCAAAACAACTCACCGAGCTTGATGTAGATATCATAGAAGGTATTGATGTTACGAAAACCGCTGACCTTTTACGTATGAAAGAAGGCTTAGGCAACACTCGTATCGATATACTTATCAATAACGCGGGTTTACTTAACCATGATGAGCTCGGTGACTTAGACGCGCGTATGTTACGTGCTCAATATGAAGTAAATGCGATAGCACCGCTACGGGTTACGGAAACTCTACTGGATAACCTCGAAAGCGAAAGCAAGGTCGCTTTAATTACCAGTCGAATGGGTTCCATAGCCGACAATGGTTCAGGTAGCCGCTATGGTTATCGGATGTCAAAAGCCGCACTCAATGCCGCCGGTAAATCTCTGGCATTGGATTTAAAGGATAAAGAAATAGCGGTCGTCTTACTGCACCCCGGTTACGTGCAAACGGATATGGTCGGTGGGCGCGGTGATATTTCTCCAGCAACAGCGGCTGAACGACTCATGCAACGTATTGATGAGCTTACGATAGAAACCTCAGGCCGGTTCTTTCACAGTAATGGGGACGAACTACCCTGGTAAAGAGATGTTTTTGTGGCTTTTTCGTCTAGTTTTCACTCGAATCAGTGTTTTTTTAACCAATCGAACTCAATTAAGTGATTTTTTCTTAAAAAGAGGTTGACGGTAAGCCAAGCGATTTGCATAATACGCGCCGCACTCACAGAGAGGCGCAACACAAAGATTAGGCTACGTAGCTCAGCTGGTTAGAGCACAGCACTCATAATGCTGGGGTCGCAGGTTCGAATCCCGCCGTAGCCACCAATCTTAAAAATGTGCGGACGTGGTGGAATTGGTAGACACGCTGGATTTAGGTTCCAGTGCCTCACGGCGTGAGAGTTCAAGTCTCTCCGTCCGCACCAACTCTCTGAACCAACACTATGTTGGGGCATA
>NZ_CAXGLS010000085.1:0-3411 GCF_964010655.1 uncultured Idiomarina sp. | reverse complement strand
AGTATGTAAATACATAGTACATACTACAGTATGAAATTGCGGGGAAACTATAATGGCCAGAGGCGGTATTACGAAAAAGTCAGTAGAGCAGGCGCGCAATGCGTTAATCGCCCGGGGCGAATCAGTGTCGATTGATGCGGTACGTATTGAACTCGGCAACACCGGCTCAAAAACAACGATCCACCGTTACTTAAAAGAGTTGGAAACCGATGACGACAAAACGGCACTCTCAGCGTCGTTGAGTGATGAACTTATCGCGTTGGTCAACCAACTCTCCAGTCGCCTTAAAGCCGAGGCGAATCAGACACTGGAAGCGCAAGAGGAGCGGCACAGCGAGCAGGTGAATGCCTGGCAGGAGCGATTCGAGCAACAAAGTCAGGAGCTCCTGGCCACGCAAACGCATGTTGAGGAGCTAATGCAAACGTTGCAACAAGCCGAGCAGCACCAGCAGCAACTTCGAGAGATAAACCATCAGCTGGAAGTTGAGAATGAGCGACTCCAATCCGATCTGTCCTCACAGAAACAACGCCTGTCTGAAAAAGATGATCGTATTGCGTCTCTGGAAGAAAAACACACACAAGCCCGGGAAGCATTAAATCACTATCGCGATTCGGTCCGTGAGCAACGAGAGCACGAGCAGCGGCGCTACGAGCGAGACGTTCAGGGGCTGCAAAGTGAGGTCGCTGAGCTGGAGCAAACCTTGACTGCACGGCAGCACAGTTATTCAGAGCTGACGCAACGCAATACTCAACTCGAAACTCAATTGGCGGAGCTTAAGAGACACTACGATGCCGTATACCAGGAAAGTCGAAGTTCGGAAGCTCGGCTATCCGAGTTAAAACAACAGTACGACCGACTGGAAGCCCGGTTTGCAGGCGTAACGAGCGAACTACAAGGTGCCCACGACAAACAGGAGAGCTTACAAACGTCGCTCACGGAGCTCACAAAAGAAAAACAGGCATTAAAGCATGAGTCAGTGCAACTTAACGCGGTTATCGAGACGCAAAAAGCAATGATTGAACAGTGGTTCAATACCAAGACGCCGCAAAAACCGCGCCCGTCATAGCCCGGGTTTTGGAACAATATTGTTGTGAGTTGTCTTCGTAGATAGAGCGCCACCCACGTTTGGTTGTGAGCGGCCTTTAACTAAACCGTTCTGTCGATAATCGTTATTGAAGACTGGAGGTGAGCTTAATGGACGTGTCAATTTTCCCCATCATTTTTCGTAACGGCTCGCAATCAACATAAGACTCCGATAACCTTATTTTCAACGCTTGCAGCAGGTGAATAACCCCTTTCGACGAAGAGGCTTGCAAAACAAGCGGATCATCGTCATCGATACCACTATAGTAGAACAGCTCAAACGTATCAGTTATATCTTGTTCATATTCAGAAAAGAACCAATCTTCCAATTTACTTTTGATCGATGACAGCCGGCGATTAACATCAATGGGCTTTGCAGCAGACTGCTCAATAGCCTTTATCAGTCGTGCAACAAACTGATGAGACTCAATCGGCATAACGGCGTTTGGTCGTCGTTCGTTATGCGACGAGCCCCAACTTACCATGGGTCGCGTTTTACTCCCTGACGCTCGGTATATGGTACCTTTCGCGACGGCTCTTTTCTTATCCTGAGGGGTAATACAAAGGGGGCTGAAAAAGGTCTCATGGCCGTTGGCGGATGTACCGTCCCAATTGTCTTTCGTTAGTGGAGAGGGGATGTTGTCAATTTTCGCCATTAAGGCACTAATATCGTAGCCTGTCGATGCATCTGTTGCGATAAACAGGCTCGACATACCTGGATAATACATACCTGACCACTTTGAGGCCTTTAGGTACCAATTATGCTCTTTAGCCCATGCGGCTCGTTTACCATCAACGATTGCATCAATATAAGGCTCATCAACCAGGATAAACTGCCCGAGAGCAGGATCATACCAATGAGAGGCGTGATCAGATTGAGGCAGTCGGTTGTTATGCTCTCTATCCGGGTAAGCCGCGGTGTGATCCCTGCTCGGTTTTAACCCCGTGGCTTCGATAAACCTTAACACTCTGACCGCTTTACAAATCAGCTCTATTGCTTCGTCTTGTGAGGAGCAAACATCGTCATGGACAAAAAGATCCGGCGTAGCCAGCCTAAACCTTCCCAGCGAATTGGCAATTTTCAATTCATTTTTAGTGGCTAATTCGAGTAAAGGTATTGAAAGCTCAATTTCTAATACTTCTCGACCCGTTTTGCGGCGTTGCCGATCATACCAATAGCTAGTAAAAAATAATGGGTAGCCCGACTTGAGAGTCGATGAGCTTTCGAGCTGGTTACGTGCATGTGCAAAGTTTTCAAAAAAAGCATTTCGAGCAGCAATATCTAATGCTTCGTGATGAGGTACGCTTTTCGCTTTTTTTATTTGCTTGGCAAGACGCTTGATGCCACCAATGGTTGATGGGCGAATAGTTTCGTTCAACATTTTCTATCTCCCGGCTTGTCTACTAGCGTCGCTCGTCAACCGCTCAACAAGCCCGATATAAAATATTGAGCTAATGTGGTAACAGTAAAAATAAAGTAGTGCTTCATAAGCTTTGCAACGACGAGCGGCTGGCTCCTACCAAGAGCAACCTTTTATTTATAAGCCAAAGACAAAGATAATGCAACACGATCTATAGCCAACGTGTTTGTCAGATTAACGAATCAGAGCACGGTTCTTGGGTGATCAGTTCGCTTTATAGTTACTGCGGCAAACCATATGGTATATTCGTTACTAAGTGAATTTTAGCTGTTAACAAAAAATACAGGCTGATTGCATGCAATACATTGTAAAACATCGAGAGTTTTCAGACCTTCACGGTCGCTTTAATGTACAAACTATCAGCGCGCACGGACCATCAATCAGGCTCGGGTACCTAAACTGGACGATTGAAGACGGGGTTATGCACATTGATGATTTATTTATTAATGAAGCTCACCGTCAATACGGAATTGGGAGTGACCTGGTAGAGACTCTGCTTAATCTAGCTGATTTGAAAGGAGTGCATGAGGTCTGTGGGCTTGCTGATAGAGACAACGCCAGACTACGCAAATTTTATGAGCAGTTTGGTTTCCACTTTGATGAAGCTCCCAATAACCATGGACAATTGCCATTTAGATTGCATTTTGTTGACGCCGATGAAAGTTAGATTAGGCCGTATCTACCGCTTTCATCGCAAAGCATCGCAAAGCATCGCAAAGTGTCTTAAAATTCCCGGCTAATTCCATTTGAGATCGACTAATTTCCAAGAACACACCTTATAAAGTATAAACTCTTTAATTAACAATTAATTAAGCTGGATTTGGCGAATTCTGTACAAATCCCGGCTTACCCTCATCTTGTTTTCGAACGTCCAATAAAACCCAGTCACTGCTATTACTATCAAAGT
>NZ_CAXGLS010000084.1:0-3450 GCF_964010655.1 uncultured Idiomarina sp. | reverse complement strand
GTCTTATAGATGTATTGGTCTCGGCTGTCTGAATGTGGGCCTCTGGATTTGAATTTGCTTGTATCGCACCTGTTTCTCCCGATTTTGCAATCTCCATTTTGGCTTTAGTTGCAGCCGGTACGCTCAGATTTTGCGTGTCAGAAATGTGCTGAATATTTTTCTGATCGATCTCAGTACCAGCCAAACTTTGCCCAGTATTGGTAGAGGCTATGTCTTTGCTATAATCTGATGTGCGTTGGCCAGCGGTAGCTGCGCTTGCTGCTGTTGTCGATACTCGCCCTGCTTGCTCGCCGCCATAAATATCCGCGCGAGTATCTACGGCTTGATTGTAGTCAAAATTATTATTGGACATCGCATCAAGCCACTTTGCTTCCGTTCTTAACGACCCAGTATTGTGACCACGCGTAGCATCACCGTAGCGTTGGCTGCCCATTTCCCTTTGCATATTTAGCTTGTCGTAAGCAGTAATGCTGCCGTCCATCATGCCCATTCTGCGTGAAGGGTCTAAAATTTCTTGTCCTGTATTGGAACCTAAGCTTTCAACATTGTCAGCCAAACGTTCGCCCATCTGTGAGAAAGCACGCGCACTTAATTTGAAGAAAACACCAGCTATAAATCCGGCCAATATGACAGCCATGCTTTGCAGTTTGCCGAATGTCGCTAAACCTTTGTTAATGTCGGTTGGTGCCATCATAAAGCTGGTGACACTACCGTTGTAATTTTTAAGCGAGGCCATTAAATCGCCAACTTGATCAACTATGATGCTATGGACGATTGCATCGGATACCCCCCAAAGCCCAACAAAAATAAAGAGTGTCAGGATAAGGTGTAGGGACTTGAAAATCATTGGTGTGACAAGGAATAACACCAATATAGGTAATATTGACAAGATAATGACTAACGTTGAGCTTCGAATAGTCGGAATCCAGCCCTCAGCGACAATGACATTCCCGTATCCTTGGCTCATTTCGCGGTAGTTGGCGATATCTGAAATTGCAGTGCCTGCATAGGTAGCAAGGGTTTCATATGTGGTTTTTGCAATAGCTTGACTCATGAAAAGTTCTGTATCGGAGCCAATGACGCCGGTACCAAAAACAAGATTGGTCATGTCTTGCAAGCGATCACGGCAGGTAGCAAGCTGTAATGCGTTAGACGAATCAAACCCACTCTTATCACAGATGGCATTTCTATAATCGTTGTAGGTTGATGGTAACGCTAATATCGCAGCAAGCGAGTTGTACGCTGTTGTACAGCTCACCTCGACTCCGCCTTTGTTGGTTGTGTCGTAGTATAGAACTGGTACGCTGAGGCTTTTAAGTTTTTCGAGTTCACCAATTAAATCGCCCGTACTAGACATCAATGCGTTTAAGTCAAACGTATATAAATTACTGTTTAAGGCGGGAGGCATACAGGTATCAACGAACGAATATAATGAGCGGTTTAGATAGGCATCATGCGCTAACGGATTACCATTTAGTGCATTAAGTAGGAGTTCGAGAGTTGCACCGTTCGCATGTTCTGAACGAGTGTATACGGTGGATGCGTCAACAATCAGCGTCATACCTCGCTCCATGATATTGGGTAGGTTGACAGCATTGGCAATCAGAGAGGGAATATTCCCCACTGACTGATATTGGTTAGTGGATTCATCATAAATATGCACAGTGGTTGTTGGGCGGATTACGACGGTGTAAAGGGTTACTCCAAACAACACAACAAAAAGAGAGACTAGCGCGTCGTAGCCTTTTAAACCGCCAGATAAAAAGCCTTTGCCAAGGGCAATCAAGTAGCCGATGGTCACGCCTGCAATAGCAAAGGCAATGATATACCACTCATATTGCGGGTTACTGAAAATCGCGGACAGCCTTAAAAAAGCATTAACGACAGACTCAAAACCGCCAAAGGTGTAGTAATCAACATCTGCAAATGCTGAAGGACTAAACAAAAAAACAAATGATAAGAGCAGCTTGCGATTCATTAGTTTGTACCTGCATTGGTAAACTTGCGTTTCTCCATATCCTGATAGCGCGCTATCTGTGATATCTGAGCTTGAAACTGCTCGTTTTGACGTATGTAGCTCTCTTTTACCGCCGAATGACGTCCCGCAATCTGGTCACGTAGTTCAGTAAGGTTTTTTATGGTCACGACATAAGCATTCAAGTTGCAGCGTGGGGCAGGTGCGCCGGCAGCAGTATTCGCCGCTTCTTGAACAGGGTCTGATGTGGCGCTAGATAACTTGTCATTAATCGTACTGAACATGAACAGGGTGTTACGATACATATCATCGAATATTCGATATGCATATGCGTAAGCCAGCGTCTCAGCCATTTCATCGATGACCTGGTCGGTAATGCCCGCATCATTGGCCAGTTTCATTGCAGACTTAACACTCATAGGCGCGTTATTCGCCCACTTTGCTAAGGCACTTGTCGGTAGTAATGGGTTGTTTGGATCTTTCAACGCATCTGAAAGTGCTTTGAGATTGTCACGAGAGTAATCCACCAAATTAATTGCACCGGCCGGTTGTGTACATCCTTGCCCTGCATCCGTATACGGATCATTGATACCGGTTGGCGGGCGTTTTTCAAACGCGCGACCATAAACAAGATCATCGATACCCATCGATTCATTTTGTGAACAATGGCTTATTTTCTTAACCATTGGCATGTTGCCTTGTGTCGGATCATGGTCGGTCACAACGTCACCAACATAACCACGGATAAAATCGGCATAAGCGTTCATGCCATACATGTTAGTGATTCGATCGATAACCGACCCATCTGCATCAAGGATTGTCTTTATCTCGGCAGGGCACGCTGCAATTTCTTTCCGTATGTTGGTTGATGCACTGGCTTTGCCCTGATTACCTTGGTCAGCTTTGCCTTTTTGCCATGCGTTTTTCACAGCGCCAATACTGAGCTCCTGGCCTTGTGATATTTCGCCCCATACTTCTTTTGCTGCTTCCGTTACGCTACCTGTATCAACAACCGTCGTAATTGCGCTTTTGGCCATTGCGCAACTGTCAAGTTGCAAACCATTTAGCATATCCATCACGTTTTGAATTGACTCGGTCGTGACCCCTAGTTTCTCGGACAGTGCTTTAATTGCCATCTGAAACGCGATGACCTCACCGTTTTGGATCATTTGCTCAAACTTATCGACAAGCATATCAACGTCCATGAAACTCATACCGCCTAAAAACAAATCAACGCCCCCGCAACCGCCTTTGAGCCTGGGGGCAGACATGCTAATTGGGTACGAAATAGAGGAGTTGGCTCTAAATTGAATGTTACCCGCGGTAATAAAGTTTCTCGCGCCGCCACTATATGAAGATGGGCCGCTATAAGTCGCATTTGATTGAAGCCAATCGTCAGCCCAATCGTTAGCAATGGCACCTGTAGCACTGAATAAAAGCGAGCTAGCTAATGCTGCTCTGGTGAAGCGGTGGAT
>NZ_CAXGLS010000083.1:0-3549 GCF_964010655.1 uncultured Idiomarina sp. | reverse complement strand
TTAGCCTTAAATTATCCAAATTAACAAGTTTTTACTATGAATAAGCTTACCGAAGCAGAATTACAGTTTATTACCGATATGGGCATGCACACTCAGGGCTATGGTTTTTCTCGCATTGCCGGGCAAATAATTGCGGCTCTTATCATATCTGATGCCCCACTAAATACAGCCGATCTCATGAGCTTACTTGAAATAAGTAAAGGAAGTGTCAGCACCAATATTCGCTTTTTGGAAATGCTCCAGCTGGTCGAACGCAGAGCGCTGCCTGGTAAGCGCCAAAACTATTTTGTAATGCGTACCAACCCTTATGATTCGCTGCTGGAATTAAAGATAAAACAGCATGAAGAAGCGAAAAAGATAATAACGGAAGCCAAAGCAAGTATTAAGAATTCTAAAGCTCAGGAGAAAATTACTGAGCTGGAAAGGTTTAATACACTCTACGATGAAAGCGTGAAAAAGTTGCTGTTGGAGTTGAAATCCGAACGCTAAGCCATGCTCAATAGTCAGAAAAATTGACGTTTGACGAAAACATTTAAATAATTTAGGTGCAACATCAATGACCTCATCATCATGTGGCTCACTGCACAAGCAGCAAGGCCGAATCAGTAGCTCTACAGCCGTATTTATTGCCATCGTAACCTTGGTTTTCTTGTGGATAGCCAGTGGTTTCATCTTCAGAGGCGATACCGAAAAGACAAACGCAACTAAGAGCAATTTACCGTCAGTTGCAGTAAGAAATAGTCAAGCCCAGCTTGTGGCTCGCGAGTTGACACTAAACGGCGAAATTAGACCAAATCAGCAACTTAATATTCGAGCACGTACTGACGGCATGCTCGAAATGATTGCCGACAGCGGTGCTGAGGTTAGCCAAGGTGATGTCATTGCAAAACTTTCTATTGATGATCGCGAAGTTCAACGCACTCAGGCAGAAGCTCAAGTAAAAAAAGCACAAAGCGACTTCAATGCGACGAAAAAGCTCATCGAACAAAATTTGTCGTCCCAGTCTCAACTCCAGGCGTTGGAAGCACAACTAGAAGCAGCACGAGCACAGCTTCGCCGTATTACCTTCGATATTGAAAATACTGAATTGACAGCACCGGTCAGCGGCGTTATCAATCAACGCTTTATTGAGCAAGGTGCTTATGTGTCAGCCGGCAACCAAGTACTAGAGCTTATCGATAACGATCCGTTAATCGCCATTATTAACGTACAACAAAGTCAAATTCACAGGCTCAAACTCAACATGCCCGCGACGGTCAAACTTATCGGTGGTACTGATCGTCAGGGACAGGTCAGCTTTATCGCTCCTATTGCCGATCCGCAGACCCGGACATTTCGCGTTGAAATAACCATCCCAAACCAGAACGACCCTATCCCTTCCGGTATGAGTGCCGAAGTCGTTATTGAAACCAACAACGTTAAAGCACACAAAATTTCTGCGGCCCAAATCAAAATAGATGCGGCTGGCCGCATGGGTGTTTTAACCATTAATGACAATAACGAAACACGTTTTTCTCCAGTTACTGTGGAGCGGGCAGACGTTAATGCCTTATGGGTCAGCGGGCTGGATGACGAAACGCGTTTAGTCATCATTAGCCATAGTTCGTTGACCGCCGGTCAAAAAGTTACCCCCAAACCCGTACCTGCTGATTATGACAAAGGCGAGGAATTATAATGAAAGCCTTTATTGCCGCCGCTTTCTCACGCAATCGCGCAGCGATACTGTTACTCGCTGTATTGTTGATAATGGGCAGCATTGCCTACGCCACAATTCCTAAAGAAGCTGCACCCGAAATTGACATTCCGGTATTCACCGTCACCGTAAGCTACCCCGGCATTTCAACGGAAGACAGCGCACGTTTATTAGTCGAGCCGCTTGAGCGAAAATTACAAAGCATCGACGGTTTAGATACTTTAACCGCTCAAGCCGGTGAAGGCTTTGCCATGTTACAACTGGAGTTTGCCGCAGGCTTCGACAATGAAAAAGCACTACGTGATGTAAAGGACGAAACTGAAAAAGCAGAACAAGATTTACCGTCCGATGCTGAGAAGCCCACGGTGCAAGAGGTTGATCTGTCTTTATTCCCCATTTTAACGGTTGCGCTCTCAGGCAATATTCCCGAACGGGACTTAATCCAACTGGCACGTAATTTAGAAGATAAACTTGAAACACTTAATGGCGTACTCGAAATCGATATGTCAGGTGATCGTGAAGATCTGTTAGAGATCATCATTGAACCATTAGCTATGCAGTCTTACAACATTTCATTAGCGGAGGTGTCGCAGGCTATTAGTAATAACAACCTTCTGGTTACCGCGGGTGCAATGGATACCGGGGCAGGACGCATTAGCGTCGCCATCCCTGGCACCATTGAGAACATTGTCGATGTACTCGAGATGCCGATAAAAACTACGCCCAATAATGTCGTACGGGTAAGCGATGTCGCTGAAGTTCGACGCACCTTTAAAGATCCCGTCAGTTACGCCCGTATTGATGGTCAACCGTCGATAGCACTTGATATTAAAAAACTGAGCAGCGCTAATGTGATTGACGTCGTCGATCGTGTAACCCAAATGGTCGAACAGGAGCGCACCGACTGGCCTGCAACCGTTAATGTCGCTTATATGCAAAACCAGGCAGACGATGTTAAGCAATTTCTGGGCGACCTTGAAAACAATGTCATACTCGCCATTATTCTGGTCATACTAACGGTCGTGGTGGCTTTGGGTGTAAAAGCTTCCCTGCTCGTTGCTCTTGCTATTCCAGGCTCATTTCTTGGTGGCATTTTAACGCTGCAATTGCTGGGTATTACACTGAACATCGTGGTCCTGTTCGCACTCATTTTAGTTATTGGTATGTTAGTGGATGGTGCCATTGTCGTGGTCGACCTTGCAGAGCGCTATCGTCGACAAGGACAAGACCGATTACAAGCTTATCTGGCAGCTTCCCAACGCATGGCGTGGCCTATTATTGCGTCGACAATGACCACCCTCGCCGTATTTATACCACTGCTCTTTTGGCCAGGTATGGCCGGGCAATTTATGTTTTATCTGCCCGCCACTGTTATCATAACACTGCTCATGTCTTTGCTCATGGCACTGGTTTTCGTTCCGATAATTGGCTCCTCAGTAAAAAGCAAAGTATCAGTGACCTCACAATCAGCAAATGCAGCAGACAACGGTTCAAAACTCCAGTCTTTGGTTAGCTATATGGTGGATAAGCCGTTACTTGCTTTGCTGGTCAGCCTGTTTGTCTTATTACTTTCATTTTTCCTCTACAGCAAGCTCGGGCAAGGCATAAACTTTTTCCCTGACATCGAGGCCGATCGTATACAAATACAAGTTCAAGCCGATGGTAATTTATCAGTAAGTGAAGCTGATAATCTGGTTAAGCTCGTCGATAAGGCCGTTGAGCCGGTCGCGGGCATTGAACGCATTTATTCTCGTACCATCGGGACAGTTGAGGAAAGGCTGAAAGCCAACCTGGACTCAGAAATTATTGGTACACTACAAATTGATTTGCTGGATTGGCAGGAGCGTGATTCTGCC
>NZ_CAXGLS010000082.1:0-3568 GCF_964010655.1 uncultured Idiomarina sp. | reverse complement strand
GAAAACTCCTTTGCTTTAGTTTAGCGGAATTTTCTACTAATAACTGCTCCGATTTCCCGGGGGGATTACAGACCCGAACCAGATTATTGTGGCAGTGAAATCTCCGGATGGAGTCAGTGTTAACGACGGTGATGTAGTGCTAGATTTTAGTTTTAGAACAGGCGAACCTGAGAGCAGCTTTAACCATACTTTTCCGGTTATAGTTGATTCAGATTACGCGTTATCCGCGGAGCTGAAAGACGAGCTTGAGAACGACGAGCAGTTTACCGTAATGCGTTTATCTGAGGCTGATGCTCAACGCATGAAGAGTGGACAAAAAGCAATTCGTGAGTATCGTAGTCAGCATGAGGAAGGCGGAGCTGGCAGCATAAATGTCAGATTAATCTCGGCATGTCAAAGCGGTGGTTCTGCTTGGAAGGATTCGGAGCTTGACGTTTATCTAAAAACGGACCAAAGCGATGAATTTTTATTGTTTTTGGACGACATAGAGCTTAGCGAGTTGGACGTCAAAAACGGTTGTTAACCGTATTACGAGCCCGTGCGCATAATGCGCACGCTACGGTGATGTTGAACGTTTAACCCGACGTACGTCGCGCCTTGGGCGCGACAATCGATGCCGCCCCGTGCGCACAATGCGCACGCTACGGTGATGTCGAACGTTTAACCCGACGTAGGTCGCGCCTTTGGCGCGACAATGGATTTGCCCGTGCGCCCAAGGCGCACGCTACCACATGTCGTAATCGGCGAAATTGTCGTCCACCCATGCGTCTGTGATGTATTGCCATGATTCTGGGTAACGACCTTGCTTTAAATACGTGTTGAGGGTTGAGTAAGGCCATTCTAAGGCATTCTTGACATAGCCATGTTTGACAGGATTAAAGCAGCAATACAGCGTATACATGTAGAGCTCTTGCTCATTACGAATGATTCGGTCGTAGAATCTATTGTGCCAAAGGCTCCCTTGCCGTCGTCGGCGTTTGGAAAAATTAGATTGTGAGTTTTTATAGGAAAACTCGGGTAGGGCGCGCGTGGTGAGCGCTTTAATTTTTCTAATGCGCAGATCGACTTTTTGGTCGGCAACGCCAATCAACAAATGCATATGATCGGGCAAAACAACCCACGCCTGAATATCAAAAGGGTGCGATACCATGGTCGTGCGCACAGCATTGCGCAGCGCCTGAATAACCGGCTGGCGCGTTAGGTGAGGCTTGCGACCTTGAGTAGCGACGGTAATAAAAAAATAGTAACCGTCTTCGAAATAGCGACGAACATTTTTCATGCCGCTTATTTAAGACCAAAAGTCCCACCACAACATTTTAAAATCGTGTACGTAGGTCGCGCATTGTGCGCGACATCAGATGTCGCCCGTGCGCCAGAGGCGCACGTTACGTCGGAGGTTGATATCACCGCCATTCCGTAGGTCGCGCATTGTGCGCGACGATGGGTTTGTCCCCGTGCGCCAAAGGCGCACGTTACGCCGGTGGTTGATATCACCTCCGTGCAGTACGTCGCGCATTGTGCGCGACATTGCTATTAAACCGGCTTTACCATGATGAAGTTTTGTAGCTCTTCGCCGCGCACTTTGACGTGTTGTGATGTGCTTACGATAAAATCGAAGCGCTCGAAAAAGGGGCGTGCGGTGATGCTGACATGTGAGTAAAGCTTACTGATCCCGCGGGTTTTCGCGTCACCTATTATATGCTGCATGAGCACGCCGCCTACGCCCTTTCGCTGATATTTGTGGTGACAGAAAAAGTGGTCGATAAGACCGTCTTGCTGAAGATCTGCGTAACCTGCGATATCGGCGTTTAATTCTGCAACGTATGGCGCGATTTTATTCATCTTACGTGCCCACTCATTCGAATCGTAATCGCTTGGTGCCCAGGCTTCGACTTGTGCTTGCGAGTAGTCTTTGATGTTGATGTTTCTCACGGTGTCGAAAAATATATCTCGCAATGTTGCCGCATCGGTCGGTTTATAGCTTCGTATTTTGATGTCGTACATGTTTGTGTTGTTCCGCTTTTTGGATATCACCGCCATTCCGTACGTCGCGCATTGTGCGCGACATCAGATGCCGCCCGTGCGCCAAAGGCGCACGTTACGTCGGTGTTGTAGGTCGCGCATTGTGCGCGACATCAAATCCCGCCCGTGCGCCAAAGGCGCACGCTACGTCGGTGTTGTACGTCGCGCATTGTGCGCGACATCAGATGCCGCCCGTGCGCCCAAGGCGCACGCTACGTCGGTGTTGTACGTCGCGCATTGTGCGCGACATCAGATGTCGCCCGTGTGCCAAAGGCGCACGCTACGCCTAAATTTTATATTGGTAATCGGTTGTTTCCATGTGTTTTGTGAAAATATCACGAGAGATGGCGATGATTTCGGCGCCTTTTTCATCGTTCGTTTCGTGTGGAGGCTTCATGACTACCGCGCCTAAGTCGCTGCCACATTCGTTGTCTTTGGTGTTAAAGCTTACACCGAAGCCTGGACGGCCATCTGTTCTCAGCCGATATTCGCGAAGCATATCGTTTATTACTTTTGAACCTGCTGCGACGGCTGCTTGTTCAGTTGAATAACAATAGGTTGCTACATTATTTTCTTTAGTTGTTGTGCAAGCTACTAAATTGGTTAATAGTAAACAGATAATAAAAATATGAAGTTTGAATTGATTAATCATTATATTGAGTCACTTATATAACAAACATGATTTTTAACTTAGCAACTTTGTGCGGCTATTAAAAATAAATGGAGTGTATACATTGAAAAAATATTTATTTTTTTTGTTCTTGGTGAGTTGTTCAGCATGGAGTGATGTAATTCCAAATGCTCCTCATATCTATGTTGAAGGGTATGCTGAACAACGTGTTAAGCCGGAAATAATCGTCATTAGCGCGTACTTGAGGCATACCGACAAGGACGCCTCCGTTGCCAAAAGTGAAGTTGATCGGCGGTCAGTTGAGCTGTTTGAAGTAGTCAAAAAAATGGGAATAGCTCAAGAAGATATTCGAGCGACGCCACTTAGAATTGCGCCGCACAATGAGTATAAGAACGGCGAGGAAATTAATTTAGGCACGCGCGTCGTGCGCAGTATCGATATTACGTTACGTGATCTTTCCTTATATAACGAACTCAATCAATCGCTGGTTGATGCGGGTGTGTCAGAGACATTAGATGCTGAAGTTAAGGTTGAGAATCCGCGAGAGATTAAGAAACAAGTACTGTTTGAGGCATTAAAAAACGCGCGTCAAAAAGCCGAACAACTTGCTGAGCTAAATGGTAAGAAGATAAAAGATGTGTATTCAATCTCAGAATTTAAAACACGTGATGAAAGTGTTTACGATTTGATACCCTCGCAAGAAATTTACGGTCAGTCTTCTAGCGAACTCGCTGGTGTATCGGTAAGGTTTCGTGCTCCGCCCCAGCAAAGCGGGCTTTTTGAAATAGGCGAAATGACCGCATCCGCCACCGTATATGTCGTGTTCACCATACAGTAGGTCGCGCCTTTGGCGCGACGTTGGGTTTGTCCCTGTGCGCCAAAGGCGCACGTTACGCCGGTGTTGTAGGTCGCGCA
>NZ_CAXGLS010000081.1:0-3589 GCF_964010655.1 uncultured Idiomarina sp. | reverse complement strand
ACAGAGATTTCAGGTAACACGGTGTATTCAGAAAATGTCGAAGTACCCATGTAGTGGTAAATCGGCTCCCCGTCTTTTGAGAAACGGGTGGTGCCATCCGGCATTAAGCCTTTACCCTGCGTTGCACGCACGGCTTGGCACAAATTAGTTTTCCCTGAAGTACAGAATTTACATTCACCACACTCGGCGGTGTAAAGTGGAATCACGTGGTCGCCCACCTCGACAGAAGTCACGCCTTCGCCGACCGATTCAACAATACCGCCGCCTTCGTGGCCTAAAACGGCTGGGAAGATGCCCTCAGGATCAGCGCCTGATAGCGTATAAGCATCGGTATGACAAACGCCTGTCGCAATGATTTTGACGCGCACTTCACCTTTTTTAGGTGGTGCTACATCGATTTCTTCCATTTTCAACGGTTCGCCGGGGCCCCACGCCACGGCTGCACGCGACTTAATTGTTTCCATCTTAGCTTCCTTTATTCAGTATGTGATTGGCTAGTTATACGTTAATGACAGGAACAAGTTTAACTTTTTCTGTTTTAAAGGTAATCTAAACTTTTTACAAATAACTTTTGCAGATACGTAATAATGAAACAATGGCAAGGAATCAGTGAGTTTGTTGCGGTGGCTCAAACATCCAGCTTCACCAGTGCAGCGAAGCAGTTAGGTCTGTCCGTTGCGCAAGTGAGCCGTAATATTGCAGCGCTAGAGCAACGGCTTAAATTACCATTACTCTATCGCTCCACGCGCAGCGTGAGTTTAACGGAGGAGGGCTCACTCTATTTACCGCATTGCCAACATTTAGTGGCGAGTCTCAATGATGCGGATCAGGCTATCCAACAGCGATCAGAAAAACCACAAGGGTTAATCAGACTGACCGCTCCAGTATTTTACGGCGAACACGTGATTGCTCCTTTAGTAAATGATTTTTTAAATCAGTACCCCGATTGTCGACTCGACTTTAACCTCACCAACGACACGCTCGACTTGATAGAGGGACATTATGACTTAGCGATACGGTTAGGGCATTTGGGCACGCCGCGTTTAAAGGCGAGTCCGCTCGGTCGTCGCCGGCACTTTCTAGTGGGGGCGCCGGCGTATTTTGAACGTTTTGGAGAACCAACTCACTTAGCTTCGCTGGCTGATCACCGTTGTTTAACGGGCACGCTCAAAAGTTGGCGTTTTCAGGTGGATGGAAAAGTAAAGACAGTGCAACCAAACGCATTAGTTCATTGTAATAGTGGCTTAGCGATAAAAGATGCGGTGTGTAAAGGCCTGGGGATAGCGATTCTGCCTGATTATTATGTCGCTGATGAGCTTGAAGCCGGTGTCTTACAGGAAGTGATGACAGAGTATCGTCAACCGGACGATGGTATTTGGGCATTGTATCCCGAGTCGCGACATCGAATTGCGAAAGTCAGAGTATTAATAGACTTTTTGAAGGTGAAGCTAACCGATAACGGTTGAAGTCGTGGATTTACTTAGAATAATTCGGAGAGTAAAAAAAGGTGGTGGATGGTACTGGGCTCGAACCAGTGACCCTCGCCTTGTAAGGGCGATGCTCTCCCAACTGAGCTAACCATCCAACGCCAAGGAAAACAACGAAGGGGAAGAAGTGGTGGATGGTACTGGGCTCGAACCAGTGACCCTCGCCTTGTAAGGGCGATGCTCTCCCAACTGAGCTAACCATCCAGTTTTGTCATCGCACTTCTGCGTCGTTGCGAGGAGGCATTATAGGGATACGCGCCAAAGTGTCAAACAAAAAATGCAAAGTTTTTTCTGTTTGCTGACTTTTTAATCATTTTAATTGAATAATGCGCTTTTGGGCTAGGACTGGTAAAATTCAACACGTCTAATCACTGAATTAAATAAAGGAACACAGTAATGAGTGTAGTTACGCGTTTCGCTCCAAGCCCGACTGGCTATTTACATGTTGGCGGTGCTCGCACAGCGCTTTACTCTTGGCTGGTCGCAAAGGCCCAAGGTGGTGAGTTTGTCTTGCGCATTGAAGATACCGATCGGGAGCGTTCAACGCAGCCGGCGATTGATGCCATCTTAGAAGGTATGGAATGGTTAGGGTTGAACTGGGACCGAGGTCCTTACTATCAAACTAAGCGTTTTGACCGCTATAAAGAATTAGTCGATCAATTGCTTGAAGAAGACAAAGCTTATAAATGTTACTGCTCGACCGAGCGGTTGGAAAAAATGCGCGAAGAGCAAATGGAGCGTGGCGAAAAACCTCGTTATGACGGACATTGCCGTGATAATCCAAATGCGTCTGGTGATAGTTACGTGATTCGTTTTCGTAACCCGCAAGAGGGTAGCGTGATTTTTGATGACTTGATCCGCGGTCGTATCGAGTTTTCAAACCAAGAACTTGATGACTTAATCATTGCCCGCAGTGATGGTACGCCAACTTATAATTTCTGTGTTGTCGTGGATGACTGGGAAATGGGTATTACGCATGTGGTGCGAGGCGAAGACCATATTAATAATACGCCGCGCCAGATTAATATTTTAAAAGCGTTAAACGCGCCGGTGCCTTATTACGCGCACGTATCGATGATTCTGGGTGATGACGGTAAAAAATTATCTAAACGCCATGGTGCGGTGGGTGTGATGCACTATCGCGATGACGGGTACTTGCCCGAAGCGGTCATTAATTATTTGGCACGCTTAGGTTGGTCGCACGGTGATCAAGAGATATTCAGTAAAGAAGAGTTGGTTAAACTGTTTAAACTAGAGGACGTGAATAAAGCGGCTTCTGCGTTTAACACCGAAAAGCTTAATTGGTTAAACCAGCATTACATGAAGACGTTGCCCGCTGAACAAGTGGCTGATGCGCTAAAATGGCAATTTGATCAACTCGGCGTCGATACGTCGACGGGTCCAGCACTGACAGCCATTGTTGGTTTGCAAGCTGATCGTGTGAAAACGTTGAAAGAAATGGCCGCGATTAGCCGTTATTTCTATGAACCAGTGACTGAGTTTGAAGAAAAAGCAGCTAAGAAACACTTGCGCCCTGTAGCTAAAGAACCATTAGAAGCGGTGAGGGCAAGTCTGTCAGGCTTAACGGACTGGACTGCTGAATCAATTCAAGAAGCGATTAATGGCACGGCTGAAGCGCTTGGCGTGGGCATGGGCAAAATTGGCATGCCGTTGCGCGTTGCAGCAACCGGTGGGGGCAACTCACCCTCGTTGGATGTTACCTTAGCTCAGTTGGATCAGCAAAAGGTTATCGAGCGTATTGATCTGGCACTTGCGTTCATTGCTGAGCGCGAAGCGAACGCATAATCTGCGATTTGCATGTAAAATAATCAACTTGATATAAAAATCGCCAGTTAGCGATATTTTTTCAAAAAACAGTTGACACTTAAGCGCTCCTCGCAATAGAATGCGCCCCGCTGTCAAGGCAGTTTCGCTGCTAAAGCAGTGGGGCTATAGCTCAGCTGGGAGAGCGCTTGCATGGCATGCAAGAGGTCAGCGGTTCGATCCCGCTTAGCTCCACCAAGTGAAATTTTGATAGCAACGTTAGTGATTGCGTCCCCTTCGTCTAGAGGCCTAGGACACTGCCCTTTCACGGCAGTAAC
>NZ_CAXGLS010000080.1:0-3931 GCF_964010655.1 uncultured Idiomarina sp. | reverse complement strand
ACTGACACGGAGATATAGCCGACATCGTGTGTAAGCCTGAGTTACTCGCATTGCGCAAACTTAACCAACACAAGTAGAATAGCGGCTTGCTGTTTCTGATGAAAAGGAAGTTAACGTAGTGAGTCAATTATGCAGTCGAGTGGCCATGGTGCGCCCACATCATTTTCGCAGTAATGAGCAAACCGCGGCAGATAATCGTTTTCAGCAGCTCGATGATGCGCGTGTCGAAGCCGCGGTGAGTCGCTATGCACGTGAAGAGTTCGATGCCATGGTGGCGCAGCTTAATCAGCAAGGGGTTCGTGTTGAGGTTTTTGACGATACCACGACCGAAACACCGGACTCGGTGTTTCCCAATAATTGGTTTACCAGTCATGCGGACGGCACACTTGTATTATACCCCATGCACTGCGCTAACCGCCGGTTAGAGCGACGTGTCGACATTATTCAACGCTTAGAACAGGACTACGTGATCACCCGTACCGTTGATCTGACCGGCTTTGAGTCGCAAGGGTTAAGTCTTGAAGGAACCGGCGCGCTGGTGTTTGATCCTCTGAGTCACGATGTTTACGCGGTGCGTTCGCAGCGAATGAGCGATGTCGTGTTAGCAGAGCTAAGTAAGCACATCGATTGTAATCCTGTGGTGATTGACGCGCATGACCGCGAGGGCGTACCTATTTACCACACCAATGTGCTCATGAATGTGGGTGAGCATATCGCCATGTATGCGCCGGAACTGGTCGCACCGGCTTATCGTAATGACTTGGCACAGCGCCTAGCGTATGGCGATCGATGTGTGATTGAACTCACGGGCTCACAAATAGAATCCTTTGCTGGTAATGCCTTGGAGCTCGTGGGGCGAGAAGGGCCGATATTGGTTTTATCACAAACGGCGGCAAAGGCATTAACCCGGCAACAAAGGGATCAAATTGAGCAAAAAGCGCGTATGCTAATATGCAACCTGCCAACGATAGAGCAGGGCGGAGGCTCCGCGCGCTGCATGATAGCGCAACTACAATGGCAACCAAGATAGGATACTTATGGGCTCAAAGGCAATACCTTATTATTATTTGTGTGGCGCGCTCGTCGCGCTATTACTGACCTATATACTTCCCACCTGGCCATTAAAAATTGCCTTCGGCTGGACCTGTATCGCCTTAGCGCTAATCGCCTCTGCATATTGGTTGAATACCGCTCGATTGTTTCGTAAGAAAGCGAACGGACGTATTCCTTGGTACATACGTTGGTCATTAATCCCGTTCCTGATTGGCGTACGCGTTTATAACGCCATCGCACGTCGGCAAGATGATTTACCCGTGTTTCAAAAGGTCGCGGATGGAATCTATGTAGGAAGACGCTTATTCAGCGGCGACCTGAAGGCCATTAAAGACGTGCCGATTAATGCGGTACTTGATGTCACAGCTGAATTTGATGCGCTTGACTGGTCGGCTGAACGCGCCGAGGTTAATTATTTAAACGTTCCGGTCCTTGACCATTTGGCGCCGTCTCACGAACAAATCCATCAAGCCTTGCAGTGGATCCACGAGCAACAACGGCAAGGCCACAATGTATTAATTCATTGCGCCTTGGGGCGTGGACGTTCAGTGTTTATGGCGGCCGCCTACTTACTGGCGCACAGAAATACGAAAAACATCGATGACGTGATGAAGAAAATTCAAGGCGCGCGTAAAGTTGCGCGATTAAATCATCAACAGAAGAAGGCATTGCAACAGTTTATCGATGAACACCAAGAGTTGATGATTAAGCGCGCGTATATTGTCGCGAACCCGGTATCCGGCGGCGGTAAATGGAGTGAATATGCGCAGCCGCTAAAGGATACGCTCACACCGTATTTCGAGTTAACAGTCATTGAGACGAAAGAAGATAAAAACGGCACCGAATGTGCCCGTGAGGCGCTTGAGCAGGGCGCTGAGTTGGTCATTGCGTGTGGTGGTGATGGTACGTTGACTGAAGTGGCACGTGCGCTCATCGGCCATGACTGTAAGATGGCGATCGTACCCATGGGCACAGCAAACTCCTTGAGCCAGGTGCTGTGGGGACTCAGTAGTAAATTGAGCCCAGTGGATGTCGCTTGCGAAACGATTATCGAGGGTCGTTGTCGGCAAATCGATTGTGGCTGGGTCAATGAGCAATTGATGCTTTTATGCGCTGGCGTGGGCTTCGAACAGCAAATGATTGAGCAGGCAGATCGCAGCGCCAAAGATAAGCTAGGGCAGTTAGCATATATTCAAGGTTTATGGCGCGCACTGAGTGAAGATAAGCAACTGCAGTTGCATGTAACCATTGATGACGGTGAAACCGAAACGTGGGAAACAGCGAGTTTAATTGTTGCCAATGCGGCACCAATGACAACCTTGTTGGCGCAGGGTGATGGGGAGCCCGTGATCGACGATGGCAAACTGGATGTAACCTGGCTCGATTCAGAGCAGGGTGAGAGTTCACCGGTAAAAAGCCTAATCGAGCTCTTGTACGCCAGCATTACCGAAGACCAAGTGGGGATGAATACCCATCACACACGAATAAAGCGTATTCACCTAGCACGCTGTGATGGTGAGCGCTTAGATTATGTCGTCGATGGCGAACCTTACTCAGCGGATGAGTTAGATATCAAGGTTGAAAAGCATGCACTGCAGATCTTGGTGCCTGATCGTATTGATTACTAGATAATCGAACGCGGTAATCGAGCCTAAAGGCCTTGTGAAATAGCGGTCATAAATCATACGAATAGAGCTCAGAGCGTCAGTTGTGGTATACTGTGTACAAATTAATCAATATTAAGTGAGTTATGATTGATTTCGTAGGCTGGTATAAGCAACCCGAGTTAGACGGTGTAAATCCCCGCACCGCACACCGCGCCATTACCGTGGCTAAGTTTCGCGCCAAACTGTATCGCAGGGGCAACTTCCTATTGCGTCAGTGCGCCTTGCTGTCCGTTGTGGCGGCACTTTTAATTTTACCAAGTTGGCACCACTCGGTGATAAGCGCAGTCATTATTATTAGTTATCTTGGTTTGGCGAAATGGCTTAACATCCGAGCTTATCGCACCTATGCACTGCCATTATTGCCACAAGCCGTGCAGGATGCCTCTAAGTATTAACAACTTAGGCTATTAACCACAACACGTCGAAATATCGGTTTTTTCGCTCGCTTTGACGGCATGAGCGTCTTTGATAATGCGTAGCGCCGAACGTAGCACAATGATCGCGATGATTGTTGCTATCAACAAGTCTGGCCACGCTTTATTAATGACGCTTACCATCAAGGCAGAAAGAATGACACCTGCATTCATGAGCATATCGTTACGCGAGCAAATCCAACTGGCGCGAATGTTGATATCGCCATTACGTGAGCTGTACAGCAGGGCAAAACAAATAACATTGACCAGTAATGCTAAGCCGGCTATCCATAGCATCATGTTGGCATTGGGTTCGCTGCCCCAAATCAACCGCTGTGCGACATCACCGAGCACCAACAACGCGAGAGCTGTTTGTAATATGCCATTAAAAATAGCCGCATTCGCTTTGTATTTAATTGCCTTACCCACCGCATACAAACTCACTGCATAAACCAGCGTATCGGCAAGCATATCCAATGAGTCAGCAATTAAGCCGCTGGACTCGGCTATCCAACCGGCTGTGAACTCAACGAAAAACATCACACCATTGAGCACCAATACGGTCCATAGTAAGCGTTTCTGTGCGCTATCCATTTGCGCTTGTGTATTAGAGACTCCGCCACCGCAGCATGAAGACATTTGAACATCCAGTAGCAAAAATTTTGCCGCAATTGTATCAAAAAAAGTAGTTTGCAGCAGCGTGGTTTCGCTCTGAATTACCTGATGTGGAATTGATAGAGTAATTTAGCAGGGAAAAGAGAAGAATTGGTCTGCGTGAGAGGATTTGAACCTCCGACC
>NZ_CAXGLS010000079.1:0-3965 GCF_964010655.1 uncultured Idiomarina sp. | reverse complement strand
TGTGTTAGTGGCCCGTATCGCTGGCATTAACGTTCCTGACAATAAACACGCAGTGATTGCATTGACTGCAATCTACGGTATCGGTCGTACTCGCTCTAGCGCAATTTGCGAAGCAGCGGGCATTGCTGAAGATACCCAGATCGGTACATTGTCAGAAGAGAAATTAGACGTTCTTCGTGAAGCAGTAGCTAAGTATGCAGTCGAAGGTGACCTGCGTCGCGAAGTTTCAATGAACATCAAACGGTTGATGGATCTCGGATGTTTCCGTGGTCTTCGTCATCGTCGCAGCCTCCCTTTACGTGGACAGCGCACTAAGACAAACGCGCGCACTCGTAAAGGACCGCGCAAACCGATTAAGAAATAAGGGGGATTGAGTAATGGCTAAAGCACAGACTCGTTCTCGCAAGCGCGTTAAAAAGCAAGTCGCCGATGGCATGGCTCACGTGCATGCATCTTTCAACAACACCATCATCACCATCACAGACCGTCAAGGTAATGCGTTGGCATGGGCTACAGCTGGTGGATCAGGGTTCCGTGGTTCACGGAAATCAACCCCGTTCGCTGCGCAGGTTGCTGCTGAGCGTGCTGGTGAAATGGCGAAGGAATATGGTCTTAAGAACTTGGAAGTATTTGTAAACGGTCCAGGTCCAGGTCGTGAATCATCTATTCGCGCACTGAACGCCGTAGGATACCGCATCACGAATATTACCGATGTGACACCTATTCCTCACAACGGTTGTCGTCCGCCTAAGAAACGTCGCGTTTAAAGGCGTGAATCGATAGTTGGAGAAAGATCATGGCAAGATATTTGGGTCCTAAACTCAAGCTAAGCCGTCGCGAAGGAACAGACTTGTTCCTGAAAAGCGGCGTACGCGCAATCGATTCTAAATGTAAGATCGAAACTGCTCCTGGTCAGCATGGTGCCCGTCGTGGCCGTTTGTCTGATTACGGTGTTCAGTTGCGCGAGAAGCAAAAAGTACGTCGTATGTACGGCGTTTTAGAGAAGCAATTCCGTAACTACTACAAAGAAGCTGCTCGTATTAAAGGCAATACCGGTGAAAACCTGTTGCAGTTGCTAGAACAGCGTTTGGATAACGTAGTTTATCGTATGGGCTTTGCGTCAACGCGCGCAGAAGCTCGTCAGCTAGTCAGTCACAAAGCTGTTGTTGTTAACGGTCAAGTGGTTAACATTCCATCATTCATGGTTCGCCCTGAAGATGTAGTGTCTGTTCGCGAAAAAGCTAAAAAGCAAGCACGTATTAGTGCAGCGCTTGAGCTTTCAGAGCAGCGAGAAAAGCCAGTTTGGTTAGAAGTTGACAGCAGCAAAATGGAAGGTCAGTTCAAGCGTCTTCCTGAGCGCAGTGATTTGTCTGCTGAAATTAACGAACAGTTGATCGTAGAGCTTTACTCTAAGTAAAGCTTAAGCATAGAGAGAGGACACAATGCAGGGTTCTGTTACCGAATTCCTAAAGCCGAGGTTAGTTGACATCGAGCAAATTAGCACGACTCACGCCAAGGTGACACTGGAGCCTCTAGAGCGTGGCTTTGGTTACACCCTAGGCAATGCTTTACGTCGTATTCTATTGTCGTCAATGCCAGGCTGTGCAGTGACTGAAGTAGAAATCGACGGTGTGCTGCACGAATACAGCAGCAAAGAAGGCGTGCAAGAAGATGTCATCGAAATTTTGTTGAACCTCAAAGGGCTGTCTGTCAGCTTAGAAGGTAAAGACGAAGCGACGTTGACCTTGAATAAATCCGGTGCAGGTCCTGTAACCGCAGGTGATTTCCAGCACGATGGTGATGTTGAAATCGTCAATCCTGAGCACGTAGTTTGTCACCTCACTGGCGACAACGAATTGAATATGCGTGTTAAGGTTGAACGTGGTCGTGGTTATGTTCCTGCGTCGGCTCGTCAGTCAGAAGATGACGAGGAGCGTCCGATCGGTCGTCTGTTAGTGGATGCCTCTTTCAGTCCAGTTGAGCGTATTGCGTACAGCGTTGACGCTGCACGTGTTGAACAGCGCACCGACTTGGACAAGCTGATTATCGAAATGGAAACCAATGGTACATTGGATCCAGAAGAAGCGATTCGTCGTGCTGCTACAATTCTAGCTGAACAGCTAGAGGCATTCGTCGAACTTCGTGATATCAGCGAGCCGGAAGAGAAGGAAGAGAAACCGGAGTTTGATCCGATTCTCCTCCGTCCGGTAGATGACTTAGAATTGACTGTTCGTTCTGCAAACTGCTTGAAAGCAGAAGCAATTCAGTACATTGGTGACTTAGTACAACGTACCGAGGTTGAGTTATTAAAAACGCCTAACCTTGGTAAGAAATCGCTTACTGAAATCAAAGACGTCTTGGCGTCTCGTGGTCTATCTCTCGGCATGCGCCTTGAGAACTGGCCACCAGCAAGCTTGATCGACAACGACTAAGTTACCTTGGTAATTGATTTACTGAGAAGGGTATAGGTATGCGCCATCGTAAGAGTGGTCGTCAACTCAATCGTAACAGCAGCCATCGTCAAGCGATGTTCCGCAACATGGCTAGCTCGTTGGTGCGTCATGAGATCATCAAAACGACGTTGCCAAAAGCGAAAGAGTTGCGTCGCGTAGTCGAGCCGTTGATCACAATGGCTAAGCAAGACAGCGTTGCAAATCGCCGTTTAGCATTTGCACGTACACGTGATAAAGAAGTAGTGGGCAAGCTTTTCAATGAACTTGGTCCGCGTTATGAATCTCGCCCAGGTGGCTACACTCGCATTATGAAGTGTGGTTTCCGTGCAGGTGATAACGCACCAATGGCTTACATTGAATTGGTTGGCCGTCCCGAAGTAGAGGAAGTCGAAGAAGTAGCGGAAGCTGCGGAATAAGATTTCTGATACTAAAAAAAGCCGGCTTTTCAGCCGGCTTTTTTATATCCGTTACGCATGGTGAGCTATTTGTCGGCTTTGTTGCTATAGACTTTTGCGACTTGCTGTTCAGTTAAGTAGCCGTGCTCTTTAAACCATTCCAATTCTTCGCGATTAATCCCCTGTGCCTTTGCCTCAACTATAAAGCGATTCCACTGTTCAGGTTTAGGTCTTGTCTTCTGCTCTGCATTGTTAAAATTAAAAAAGTCTTTTACAGCGACAAATGCATGTTTGGTGATTTGAGGTATTTCCTTTATAGAAGAAACGACCGCATCTAGAAAATTGTCAGGCGAACTTTCGGCAGCCGATTTAACGACCGTTTCACTCATTCTCGGTTCACTCACTATGGCTACCCGTACAATAGTATTTAATTTTTCCGGTGCGAGACGAGTTGCTGTCGTCACAATATCATCGATATAACTCGGCTCTACATCTATTGCCTGCGCGATGGTTTCGTCGAACGCCTGCGGCGCGACTAAGTGAGTTGTCGTTAGCACGTCGGAAGTGAGTGCCGGCTCAACCTGAATAACCGCACGGTTAATAACTGGAATTCGTGTCGGGTAATGTTGATAGGCGGCAATTAAGATTTGATTGACGTGTTGTGGGTAGTGATTGACAAGTATTCTTACCGTACGCGTAATAGAAAAATTGTAATTTAGGTGGTCATCAATAACCGAGTTGTATTTGTCTACTAACTTTTTTTCTTGTGGTGTGAGTGTTGCTAAGTTGAGGTCAAATGCTTTGGCGCCTACAACGGGGTTAGTTGATTTTACGTGAACGTTAAAATTAGCCTTTGCTTCTCCGGATACAATAAAAAGACTCGCAGTGAAAACTGTCACGAGCGATAGTCTCGTACAAAAGTGCATTATAGATCCCCCAATACGACTAAATTACATCCATGTTTTATGTGTACATACTTGCTTTGTTTGTTATTTATAGTTAAAAGTTCCCATGAATCAAACAATAAAGCAACAAATAGGTTCAAAAAGTGGTCGTTTAAAATTAATTTCAAAAAAGTGCTTGCAAGTGTGAATAGGATCTCTATAATTCGCCGCCG
>NZ_CAXGLS010000078.1:0-4196 GCF_964010655.1 uncultured Idiomarina sp. | reverse complement strand
GAATCTCGGTCATCATTGAACGTGCAACAACGTCACGCGATGCCAAATCTTTTGCGTTTGGCGCGTAGCGTTCCATGAAGCGCTCGCCATCTTTGTTAAGCAAGTAACCACCTTCACCACGGCAACCCTCGGTTACCAAGCAACCTGCACCTGCGATACCGGTTGGGTGGAACTGCCACATTTCCATATCTTGTACAGGTACACCGGCACGTAATGCCATACCTACGCCATCGCCCGTATTGATGTGCGCGTTGGTTGTAGAGGCATAAATACGCCCTGCACCGCCGGTCGCCAACACGACCGCTTTAGCTTTCACATAGTAGACTTCGCCGGTCTCAATATTCATCGTCGTGACACCGCACACAGCGCCGTCTTGGTTTTTAACGATGTCGAGTGCATACCACTCAGAGAATACCGTAGTCTTGTTTTTCACGTTTTGCTGGTACAATAAATGTAGCAAAGCGTGGCCGGTACGGTCCGCGGCAGCCGCTGTACGCGCCGCTTGCTCGCCGCCAAATTCTTTTGACTGGCCACCGAAAGGACGCTGATACACTTTACCATTTTCAAAACGAGAGAATGGCAAGCCCATGTTTTCGAGCTCTAAGATCGCTTCTGGACCGCTCTTACACATGTACTCAATTGCGTCTTGGTCGCCGATATAGTCTGACCCTTTGACGGTATCAAACATATGCCATTGCCAATCGTCTTCGTGGGCGTTACCCAACGCAACGGTGATACCACCCTGCGCAGAAACAGTGTGAGAACGCGTTGGAAACACTTTGGACATCAACGCACAGCTCATACCTTCTTGGGAAATTTGCAACGCAGCACGCATGCCTGCGCCGCCCGCGCCGATTACAACGGCATCAAATTCTAAAGTTTTTACGTTCACTTACACACCCCACAGTACAAACAAGCCAGTGAGCCAAACGATGATGAGCCCAACGCTGAATACGAACTGAATAAAAGCGCGTACACCCGAGGCTTTAACATAGTCCGTAAGTACTTGCCAGATACCAATCCAGCCGTGTACTAACACGCCGGTAAGCGCTAACAACGTGAACACTTTCATCCACAAATTCGAAAATAAGCCCGTCCAGTTGGCGTAGGTTACGTCCGCTGTTGACGCAAAGAAGCCCACCATGAACAAGACATATAGCAACATAACGACTGCTGAAGCACGCAACAAAATGAAGTCATGCGGGCCGCTACGTCCAAAGGTTCCAGCTTCTCTTACCATAACCACACCCCTACTAAAACTGACACGATAATCGAAATCACGATGGATGCAGTGGCACTGGCGCGGCCTGAATCAAGCTCTTCCCAGAAGCCCATATCCATGATCAAGTGACGAATACCAATGATTAAGTGGAATCCTAACGCTGTCAAAATACCCCAGCCAATGAACTTCGCGATAAAGCTAGTCATTATGCTTTCTACTTGAGCAAATCCCTCAGGACCACTGAGAGACGTTGCGAACGCCCAAATCAAGAAGGCCAGTGACACAAGCATAATGACACCGGAAACCCGATGCAGGATAGATGCTTTGGCAGCGGCAGGAAACTGAATGGTAGATAAGTCTAAGTTTACAGGTCTTTCTTTTTTCACGATAGATTGCCTTTCAATAAAGCACCAAGAAATGTAAAGAATGCCCGGAGCACTGTTAATTAATGCCACCTCGACGTATGTGAGTATATCGACCATAGCATTGAATTACAATGTCCAATGCCTATAACGGACATCGAAAGAATTTGGATTAAGACTAAAGTTGTATCTCGCATAAAAATGTAATCCTGTATTCACTTTATGCACGTATAATGATCGAGAGTGAGTTGCCAAGTCCTTTACAAAAATTGACATTTGGCACGTATTTCGAGTTAAATTAGCGCACTTTTTAAAAAGTAGATGCAAGGAGAAGTCCTTATGGCTGATCGTAAAGCCACTTTACAGATCGATGGACAGTCAATTGAGTTACCCGTTTTATCCCCTTCTGCTGGTAAGGATGTCGTTGACGTTCGCAGCTTAGGCAAACACGGATATTTCACCTTTGACCCAGGATTTTTAGCGACCGGCTCATGTGAGTCTAAAATCACGTATATTGACGGTGAAAACGGTGTCTTGTTGCACCGCGGATACCCGATTGGCGATCTCGCCACCCAAGCGGATTATCTAGAAGTCTGCTACATGTTGCTTCATGGCGAAGCTCCTGACGAAAAGCAATACCAAGATTTCCGTAAGACCATCACAAAACATACGATGGTGCACCAGGGCTTGCATAATTTCTTTAATGGCTTCCGTCGCGATGCTCATCCAATGGCAATGCTATGTGCTGTTACGGGCGCTTTGTCTTCGTTCTACCACGATGATTTGGACATTCATGATCCAGATCAACGCTTACGTAGCGCCTATCGCTTGATTGCGAAAATTCCGACAATCGCAGCGATGGCTTACAAGTTCAGCATCGGTCAACCGTTCGTTTATCCACGTAACGACTTAGGCTATGCGGAAAACTTCCTGAACATGATGTTTTCTGTACCTGCAGAGGATTATGAGATCAGTCCTGCTGTTGCAAAAGCAATGGACCGTATCTTTATCCTTCACGCCGACCACGAACAAAACGCTTCAACGTCGACTGTTCGTTTGGCAGGCTCTTCGGGTGCTAATCCATACGCATGTATCGCGTCAGGTGTTGCATCGCTATGGGGTCCTGCACACGGTGGTGCCAACGAAGCGTGTTTGCGTATGTTGGCTGAAATTGGTTCAGTAGAAAACATTCCTAAGTACATCGAAAAAGCAAAAGACAAGAACGACCCGTTCCGCCTTATGGGCTTTGGTCACCGTGTTTATAAGAACATGGACCCACGTGCGACGGTCATGCGTGAGTCATGCCACGAAGTACTGAAAGAATTGAAACGTGACGATCCATTGTTGGATGTTGCGATGGAACTTGAGCGCATCGCGCTTGAAGACGACTACTTTGTAGAGAAGAAGTTGTTCCCGAACGTCGATTTCTACTCAGGTATCGTACTTAAAGCGATTGGTATTCCAACCAACATGTTTACCGTAATCTTTGCGTTATCGCGTACTGTGGGTTGGGTATCACACTGGCACGAGATGATGAGCGAAGAGAGCCAAAAAATCGGCCGTCCTCGCCAATTATACACAGGCCACACGCAGCGCGACTTCAAACCGATCAAGAAGTAAGCGGTATCGTAAGTGACCTGCAAAGACATACAGAGCGCCCCGAGGGGCGCTTTTTTTGTGCTCGATGACAGGATAAAGGCGCCTCTAGTTTCCCATCACTGTACCGGTTTGAGCGATTGCCACAATCGATTTTATTAAGAGTACATACGATTAAATCCCACGGTTTACGTGCAACCACAGGGTAATTTCATTATAATACAGCGCAATTTTGTCTATTGCGCCGCTAATGGCACTTACAACATATAGAGAGGCTTATGCAGCAAGTAGTTAACGTACAGCAACCCGTAATTACTCCGCGTCGCTTCAAAGTTTACCAACATCGTCAGTTGGATAAGATTGAAGCACTTAAACGCGTACCCGATGATATTCGATTCGAAATGAAAGTGGTCGCGAACGTATTACCGTTCCGAGTCAACGAGTATCTTTTTAATGAGCTCATCGACTGGGAAAACGTACCTAACGATCCGCTGTTTCAGCTCACCTTTCCACAAAAGGATATGCTCGATCCCAGTGCATTCCAACGTATGGCTGATTTGATGTCAGGCAAGCATACGACCAATGAAGTCTTTGACCTCGCTACTCAGTTGCGCCAAGAGATGAATCCGCATCCAGCCGGGCAAATGCAGATGAACGTACCTCACGTTGATGGCGAACCATTGCCAGGCATGCAGCACAAGTATCGCGAAACGGTTTTATTTTTCCCTGCTCAAGGTCAGTACTGCCATAGCTATTGCACCTTTTGTTTCCGCTGGGCTCAGTTCGTCGGTAAAGCGACACGCTTCAACTCCAATGATGCCGATCAACTACATCGCTATCTGGCACAGCATAAAGAAGTGACTGACTTACTCGTTACAGGCGGTGACCCAATGGTCATGCGTACACGTAAGTTGAAGCATTATTTGGAGGGGCTACTGCAGCCTGAGTTCGACCATATTAAAACGATTCGTATTGGCACCAAAGCGTTGACATTTTGGCCGTACCGCTTCATTACG
>NZ_CAXGLS010000077.1:0-4426 GCF_964010655.1 uncultured Idiomarina sp. | reverse complement strand
CGATTACCGATGCAGAAGCAGAAGAATTGGCTCGCCAAGCATTAATCATCGAGAAACACTACGGTCGTCCGATGGACATCGAGTGGGCTAAAGACGGTATCGATGGCAAGTTATATATCGTACAAGCACGTCCGGAGACGGTGCAGTCCAACCAAAAAGGGCAAGCGATCGAACGCTTTGCACTACAAGACACCAGTGCGGTGGTCTGTGAAGGTCGTGCGATTGGTCAGCGCATCGGTAAAGGTGTGGCACGCGTATTGGATAGCATCGAAGAAATGGACAAAGTCCAACCTGGTGATGTGCTGGTTACTGATATGACCGACCCGGATTGGGAGCCTATTATGAAGCGCGCGGCGGCTATCGTGACCAACCGCGGTGGTCGTACATGCCACGCGGCTATCATCGCTCGCGAGTTAGGCATTCCAGCGGTTGTAGGCTGTGGTAATGCAACTCAGCTGATTAGCAATGGCCAAGCGGTTACCGTGTCATGTGCAGAGGGTGATACCGGGTACATCTACGAAGGCGAGCTTGACTTTGAAGTCACTGAGTCGCGCGTTGATGCAATGCCAGATTTACCATTAAAGATTATGATGAATGTCGGTAACCCGGACCGTGCTTTTGACTTTGCTGGTTTACCGCATGCGGGTGTAGGTCTTGCACGCCTTGAGTTTATTATTAATCGCATGATCGGAGTGCATCCCAAAGCATTACTTAACTTTGACGATCAACCAGATGCGTTGAAAGCAACGATCAGCACCATGATCGCCGGTTATGAATCACCTCGTGAATATTATGTAGCGCGTCTTGCTGAAGGGATCTCAACCTTAGCCGCGGCGTTTGCACCGGAGCGCGTTATTGTTCGTATGTCAGACTTCAAGTCGAATGAATACGCAAACTTAGTGGGCGGTAGTCAATACGAGCCGGATGAAGAAAACCCGATGCTCGGTTTCCGTGGCGCATCACGCTATATCTCAGAGGAATTCCGCGATTGCTTTGCACTCGAATGCGAAGCGATTAAGCGTGTACGCAATGAAATGGGTCTAAGCAACATCGAAATCATGATTCCTTTCGTACGTACGTTAGAGGAAGGTCGCCAAGTTATCGATTTGCTTGAAGAGCAGGGACTGAAACAAGGTGAGAACGGCTTGCGTGTGATCATGATGTGTGAACTACCATCAAACGCACTATTGGCCGATAAATTCCTTGATATGTTCGATGGCTTCTCAATTGGTTCGAATGATTTAACCCAGCTAACGTTGGGACTCGACCGGGACTCAGGTTTAATTGCACACTTATTTGATGAGCGCAACGACGCTGTTAAAGCATTGCTTGAAATGGCCATTAAAGCGGCTAAAGCACGTGGTAAGTACGTCGGTATATGTGGTCAAGGTCCGTCAGATCATCCTGACTTTGCTCAATGGTTAGTCGAGCAGGGAATTGATTCGGTTTCGCTTAACCCTGACACTGTTATTGAAACTTGGATGTACTTATCAGAACAACTGTAAGAGGACTATAAAACGTTATGACACAACTCCCTAAGTTAGACGCCAAGCGCGCACTGCCGTCGTTGTATCAGGCATATATTGGTGAGCTTGAACAGTCAGATTTTAGTGGGGAGATTGATGTCACGTTTTCAGGACGGCTTATCGCGGCGACGGATAACAGTGTTTATCAACAGTTGCCGCAGGCCGTCCTTTATCCTGTCAACGAAGCCGACATTCAAACGATACTGAAACTCGCAGCTCAAGATGAGTTTCATTCAGTGACATTTTCCCCTCGAGGCGGTGGTACGGGCACTAACGGACAGTCGTTGACGCCGGGTATTGTGGTGGACTTAAGTCGCCATATGAATCGCGTGTTGGAAGTCAATGCGGATGAAGGTTGGGTGCGTGTACAAACCGGCGTGGTAAAGGACCAGCTTAACGACGCGTTGCGTCCACATGGCTATTTCTTTGCACCGGACTTATCAACCAGCAATCGTGCCACGCTCGGCGGCATGATTAATACGGATGCATCGGGTCAAGGCTCGTTGGTATACGGTAAAACCAGTGATCATATTTTGTCGTTACGCACGGTGTTGCAAGGTGGTGAGCTGTTAGCCAGTGAACCGGTCGACTTACAGCAGGCACAAACTTACAGCGAAGTCGATTCGCGGGTGGGGCGGTTATATAAACAAGCACTCAATACCTGTGTGGGTATGCGCGAGGCGATAGACGCCAAATTTCCACCATTAAATCGCTTTTTAACCGGGTATGACTTAAAACACACCTTCGATGCAGAGCATCATACGCTCGATTTATCCCGCCTGATCGCGGGTTCAGAAGGCACGTTAGGCTTTGTCACAGAAGCAAAACTCAACATCACACCGATCCCCAAATACCGTACCTTAATCAACGTAAAGTATTCAGATTTCCAAGCGGCACTGAATAACTCACCGTTCTTAGTTGAAGCTGAAGCAACATCAGTAGAGACCATTGATTCCAACGTGCTGAACTTGGCGCGTGAAGACATCATCTGGCATAGCGTTTCGCCGTTGCTAGAAGAGGTCGAGGGACAGGTCATGAATGGCATTAATATGGTCGAGTTTGCCGCGACGGACCAAGCGGAAAATCAGCGGAAAATTGATGCGCTTTGTAAACGCTTGGATAAGCTCATTAAAGCTAAAGATAATAAAGGGGTGATCGGGTATCAAATATGCGATGACCTAGAAAGTATCCAAACCATTTATGCCATGCGAAAAAAAGCGGTCGGGCTGTTAGGTGCCACTAAAGGTGCGCGTAAACCCGTTGCTTTCGCAGAAGACACCGCGGTTCCTCCCGAGCAGTTGGCGGCTTTTATAATGGAGTTTCGCGACATCTTAGACGATGCCAACCTCCATTACGGCATGTTTGGTCACGCGGATGCAGGGGTGTTGCACGTGCGCCCCGCGCTGGATTTAACCAATCCAGATGATGAAGTTCTATTGCGCGAAATCAGTGATAAAGTAGCTGCATTGACAGCCAAATACGGTGGCTTGATGTGGGGCGAGCATGGTAAAGGCTATCGCTCAGAATATGCGCCGAAATTCTTTGGCGAGGCGCTTTATCACGAACTACAAAAAGTAAAAGCAGCCGCTGACCCGTTTAACCAGTTTAATCCCGGTAAAATCGCTACGCCGTTAAACAGCGAAGCGCAGTTAGTTTCTGTTGATGCGCAAAAGCGCGGTTATTTTGACCGTCAAATTCCGATTGAGACACGTGACTACTACGCCAATGCCATGAGTTGTAATGGCAACGGACTGTGTTTCAACTACGATACCAGAGCAGCAATGTGTCCTTCGTATAAAGTGACACGTGACCGTCGTATGTCGCCCAAAGGACGCGCGTCATTGATGCGTGAATGGTTGCGCTTAACTGCGGAACAGAATTACCGCGCGGATAAGCAACCTGATGACGAAGTATCTTGGTTTGAAAAGTGGCGTAACCGCAATGATTCGAAAGACGACTACAGCCACGAAGTGAAGGCGTCAATGGATAAGTGCTTGGCGTGCAAAGCCTGTACTAATCAATGTCCAGTGAGTGTCGACGTGCCGACGTTTAAGGCTGAGTTTTTACAGCATTACTACTCTCGGTATCCGCGCCCCATTAAAGATCATCTTGTGCGAAGCGTTGAAAGCACGGCTAAGGTGGGTGCAAAGTTTCCTAAGTTCAGTAATGCCATTATCAAAAACCCACTGAGCAACTTTTTCTTGAAACAAGTTGTGGGTTATGTCGATACACCCGCATTTTCAGTGCCTAACTTGGTTAAACGGTGGCAACAGTCAGAGTTTAGAGTCGCGGAGCCGAGTGAGCTCGCCCAGTTACCAGTAGAACAGCAACGACAGCTAGTGGCTATCGTACAAGATCCTTTCACCAGCTTTTACGAAGCTGAGATCGTGCATTCTTTCGCGCAACTCGCCGCTCGTTTAGGTTATCAACCTGTATTGATACCGTTTGTAGGACAAGGTAAAGCTCAACATGTGAAAGGCTTCTTATCGGAGTTTAAGCAAACGGCTGAACGTGTTTATGAGTACCTAGCGCCCTTGTTCGATACCGAAATTGAACGCGTGGGTGTTGACTCGTCCACCGCATTGGTATTCCGCGACGAGTATCACCACGTGTTAGGTGATAAAGCTGCAGCATTGAACGTGCAAACAGTCATCGAGTGGTTACAGGGCAAGGCAGAGCAACTCGATCTCGAGAGCAGTCATCGCCGTTACGGTTTGCTGTTACACTGCACCGAGCAGAGCTTCATTCCCGAGTCAGCAAAGCACTGGCAGGCGCTATTTACCAGTGTTGGCTTGCAGCTCGATATTGTCCAAGCGGGCTGTTGTGGTATGGCCGGAACATTTGGGCATGAACGTAGCAATTTGAAAGAGAGTATTGCGTTGTATCAAATGGATTGGGCT
>NZ_CAXGLS010000076.1:0-4570 GCF_964010655.1 uncultured Idiomarina sp. | reverse complement strand
CCCACCACCGTACGTCGCGCATTTTGCGCGACATCAACCATCGCGACATCGAACATCCCACCGCCGTAGGTCGCGCATCTTGCGCGACATCATTCATCGCGACATCGGCCCCCACCACCGTAGGTCGCGCATCCTGCGCGACAACAACCATCGCGACATCGGCCCCCACCACCGTACGTCGCGCATTCTGCGCGACATCAACCATCGCGACATTGACACCCCACCACCGTACGTCGCGCATCTTGCGCGACATCAACCATCGCGACATCGAACACCCCACCACCGTAGGTCGCGCATCCTGCGCGACATCAACCATCGCGACATCGAACACCCCACCACCGTACGTCGCGCATCTTGCGCGACAACAACCATCGCGACATTGGCCCCCACCACCGTACGTCGCGCATCTTGCGCGACATCAACCATCGCGACATCGAACACCCCACCACCGTAGGTCGCGCATTTTGCGCGACATCAGCCATCGCCCTTGCGCCCAAGGCGCAAGCTACGCGACATCGGATACCGCCCCACCGTACGTCGCGCATCTTGCGCTACACCCGACATCGGACATCCCACCCACCGTACGTCGCGCATTTTGCGCGACACCCGACATCGGATACACCACCACCGTAGGTCGCGCATTTTGCGCGACAACAGCCACCGCCCTTGCGCCAAAGGCGCAAGCTACGCGACATTGAACACCCCACCCCACGTAGGTCGCGCATCCTGCGCGACATCAACCATCGCACCTTGCACCCAAGGCGCAAGCTACCGTAACATGGCGGTAGATATCCGCTTAAAAGATGCACATAAATGGCCAACATTGAATTGAATAATGTCAGCGTAAAGCTCGGTGATAACTTAATCTTAGATTCCGTTACGCTCGCGCTGCCTGAAGGGCAGTATCAACTAACAGGTAAAAACGGAGCAGGAAAGTCTACCTTTTTACAGCTTCTCAGCGGGTTAATCATGCCCAGCTCGGGCTCGTTGAACGTTGACGATCGACCTGACCTCGTGGCCGATAGTATTCAAATCCCCGACAACATGACCATAACTACAGTGTTTTCGCTATACGACAAGTATCGACGTTGCGACATAACGCAACGCAATCAATTGATTGAAGCTTTCCAGTTCTCAGATTATTTAACGGCAACAGTAGGCAAGCTTTCGCAAGGAAATCAGCAAAAGCTCAAATTGATACTGGCGCTCTCAGGCAACGGACACTGGCTATTACTTGACGAGCCGTTTAACGGCCTAGATTCGACGAGTGCCGCCACTTTGAATCAAATGTTAGCGGAAATACATCGCCCTTCTATCGTCATTGATCATAGCGAGCAGCTCACCAACTTGCGCCCAAGGCGCAAGTTACATATCGATAACAAATCCATTGTATTCGTGTAGGTCGCGCATTTTGCGCGACACCCGACATCGGATACCCCACCACCGTACGTCGCGCATTTTGCGCGACAACAACCACCGCCCTTGCGCCAAAGGCGCAAGCTACGCGGGCATAAAAAAACCGCCATAAAGGCGGTTTTTTTGGATATGGCGGAGAGAGAGGGATTCGAACCCTCGATACGTTGCCGTATACACACTTTCCAGGCGTGCTCCTTCAGCCACTCGGACACCTCTCCATAAGGCGCGTATACTAGTTGTTTTAGCCTTGTAAATCAAGAGCCAAAACACCGAGTGGCTAAATCTACGCCGTTTTAAAACGTTTGACACGCTCACTTAAATTGCGTGCAAGTTCGTTAAGCTGACGACTCGACTCACTGACTTGCTCAGAGCCCGCCGCAGTCTCTTCAGTAGCTTCCGTGATTTTGTGGAAGTTCTGATTGATTTCTTCCGCGACCGAGCTTTGTTCTTCGGCTGCTGTGGCAATTTGCGCATTCATATCGGTCATTTGCTTAACCACATGGTTAACAGTATCTAACGATTTGCCTGCTCGACGCGCTTGCTCAACACTATTGCCTGCTTGCTCTTGACCGCGTTGCATCACATCAACCGCCTGAGAAGCACTGTTACGCATCGTCTCAATCAGATCTTGAATGCTCTGCGTGGACTCTTGTGTACGATTCGCAAGCGCGCGAACTTCGTCAGCAACAACCGAGAATCCACGCCCATGCTCACCCGCCCGTGCAGCTTCAATAGCGGCATTTAGCGCAAGCAAGTTAGTTTGGTCGGCGATACCCTCTATCACTTCCAACACTTTGTCGATCTCAGCCGTATTATCGCTCAACTCAACAATCACAGAGGCCGCACGCTCAACCTCATCGGCAAGCTGCTCAATTGAACTAATTGTTGCCGCCACCTCACGACTGCCTGTTTGCGTTTCGCGATCAGTCTCATCCGCTAACTGTGCCGCCTCATTTGTATGTGAAGCGACTTCAGATACCGTTTGCGACATTTGGTTAATCGCTGTCGCACCTTGAGTTGTCTCGTCCTGCTGACGGATAACCATCTTGGTATTATTCTCACTGGTTTCGCTCAGTTCACCAGAGGCATTCAGCAGTTGATCGGACGTTTCATCGACCTCTTTTACCAGCGCTCGTAGCTGCCGCACCATACGGTTGACCTGCGCCATCAAGCTACCCTCGTATTTCGAACGAGTCTCAACCGTTAAATCACCCGCAGCTATGGTTTCCAAGACCTCAACAACCGCTTCTGGCTCGCCGCCTAAAGTATGTGTTAGCCGACGTACAATGTAATAACTGATGGCCGCTGCAACAAGTGCAGCAATCACAGCCACACACCACATCAGCACCGCAAATCCATTACTGCGTTCAAGCACTCCATCAACACCGTCGGCGATGATCTTCTCTTCATAATCGATAAAGTCGTTAATCCTTACCAACCATTCCGCATAGGCCGGCGATAAATCGCTTAAAACATAATCTTGAGCTTGCTGACGCTGATCCTGCGCCAACAGCTGATAGACACGATCAGAAGTGGCTAAGGCTTGTTCACGGATCTCACTAATACGCGCTAATAACTGCTTTTCTTTATCATTAACGTATTTTGGATCGGCAATAAGTTGATCCAGTCCTTGCTGCGCATCGGCATAATCGCCTTGAAGCTTATCAATAAGCGCGCGATATTCGCGTCGCTTCGATGCCTGTTCAGTCAACACAAAATCGCGTAATGCTATCGCACGGTCATGCACACTACCGCGGAAATTAATCGCATAGCGCTGCTTTTCGCTACCGACTCCATTCACCTGTCTCAACGTTTGATCGATTTGGCCAACTTGATAAGTACCAACAACGGTAATCCCAATAATCAGTAATATAATAAAGGCAAATCCCGCATAAAGCCGCTGCGCAATGGTCATAAATAATCCTGTAAAAACGATTGTTCAATATATTCGAATAGAAATACAACCGAGAGAGGTTTTAAGATCAGTATTATCGAAACTTACTTCACGCTATCGGACGTTAAAATCTCAGTCGCACCCACTGGCATAATGCGAAACTCGTTTTCCGACAATTGCGCCTTTTCACGCGCGTGCTTAATATCATCGATGGTTTGCGGAATACCCTCTGCCGCTAATTGAAATGCCCCCCAATGCATCGTGATACTTTGCTTAGCACCGATATCTTGATGAATCAGAGTGGCTTGCTCCGGATCAACATGAGGCATTTTCATAAACCAACGGGGTAAGTATGCACCCACAGGCATCAACGCAAGGTCAATATCATTAAACACATGGCCGATTTCTTTAAACTGTATGGCGTTATAGCCCGTGTCCCCGCCAAACCATACGCGCCAATCGCCAATATCAATCACATAGCTCGCCCATAAGGTCTCAAAGCGATCCCAAAGACTTCGACCAGACCAATGTTGACTAGGAGTTGCATGAACACGCAGCTGGTCGTTAGTCGCTGCGCCTTGCCACCAATCAAGTTCGGTAACATTGTCTTCTGCAATGCCTAGCTCAAGAAACCACGGCTTCAAGGCAAGCGGAACGAAGTAATGAGTCGAGTTACCCAGTGTTTCAATCGTATCAGCGTCTAAATGATCATAATGGTCATGAGAAATAATCACGGCATCAATCGGAGGCAAGTCTGATAACTGTACAGGCAGTTCAGTCAAACGCTGAGGCCCCATAAAGCTCACGGGCGATGCTCGCTCACTAAAAATCGGATCGGTAAGCACCGCCATCCCCTGGTATTGAAGTAGAAATGTCGAATGCCCTATCCACGTAACTTGCCGATCCTCGGGGTTAGGGTTAGAGATTTTATTCAAATCGGCCTGCATAAAAGGAATCGCATCAACTTGCTCCGATTGATCGGCCCATTCCGTTTCCCCAAACCAACGCATGTACCAATAATCAAAAAATCCACTTTGCTTTTCAGGACCGTGCAAATTTTTAAAGCCATCCTCGGTATGATGCGGCGGCACTTGTTTATTAATATGTATGTCTTCGTTGTTACTGCACGCCGCAGCCGTTAACGCCAAAACACCGATCAACACCTTTTTCACAGACGCTCCTATCGTGCAGAAATACAGCGAAGCAACCACGCAAAAATGCGCCGTTCACTGGATAAGTAAAATAAATACTCAGGATGCC
>NZ_CAXGLS010000075.1:0-4730 GCF_964010655.1 uncultured Idiomarina sp. | reverse complement strand
CATCGTACGTCGCGCCTTTGGCGCGACATCAAATATCGCCCCGTGCGCAAAATGCGCACGCTACGTCGGTGGTTGATACCGCCACCATCGTACGTCGCGCCTTTGGCGCGACATCAAATATCGCCCCGTGCGCAAAATGCGCACGCTACGTCGGTGGTTGATACCGCCACCATCGTACGTCGCGCCTTTGGCGCGACATCCGATGCCGGCCCGTGTACGATATCATCATCGTCGTACGTCGCGCCTTTGGCGCAACATCAAATTTATCGGAGACAACAATGAAAATTTATTTAATGACCGCATTGCTTGCTTTGGTTATGCCGGCGCAACTTTTAGCCAATACCCAGCAACAAGCCGACACCACGATTAAATACCATACCAACGTTGTCTTCCAACCCAACGATTCGCGCTTCACAGCCGACACAACACTCACGATCCCAGCAGAAAAACTGACGCACCAAACGATCGCCCTATTGCTCAGCAAACAACAGTCAGTGACCGAAATATCCGGCGCACAGCTCGCATCCTCAAATATCGAGTCATCACCTCGCGTGCCACCTTGGAACCGCATTACACTGAACTTTAAAAAAACCGGTCAAAGCAATTATAAGGTCAAGCTAAAATACAGCGGCGCGATCAATGCGGAAGCTGGGCACGGCAACTATATTAACGCACAAGGCGCGCACTTAAGTCTCGATTCGGCATGGCATCCGTTTATTGCTGATTTTGCGACTAAAATGACGGGGACGCTTGCACTCACCGTCCCCTCCAATTGGCGCGTCTACTCGCCTGGACAGCAAGAGAGACCGACCCAAGACACCGTCATGATTCGCAACCAAATGCCTGCGATTGATGTTGTATTATTTGCTCAGCAATCTCCTAAAGTCATAACAACCGAGCATGTAGAGGTGATTTACCAAGGCATTGACGCACAACAAGCACAACATCTAGCCGATGACGCTACTCAGTGCCTCACCTCTCTGAACGCTACAATGCGTGCAGAAAATACACTCGATCATGCCGATTTAATTATTCTTGACCGCAGCGGACCCAGCTTTGCACGTGGGCCCTACATATCAATGAGTAAAAGTAGCCTTTCCTCTCGGGAGGCGGACTATCAATACATCTGCCACGAACTCGCACACAACTGGACCCCCTTTGCGGATGCCATGTCTCATGACTATTGGATGATGGAGTCATTTGCTGAGTACATTTCCGCACAACAGCTCAAACAACGCTTTGGCAAAGAGGCCTACGCCGATGCTGTTAAACGTTGGCAAAACTTAGCGAAAGGCGTCGAGTTTGTATGGCGTTCAGATGACCCCAAACGAGCCTCCCATCGCGTCAACTATGGGTTAGGCCCTTTACTGCTTAAGCGGCTTGCCGATCGCATGGGGGCTGATAATTTTGAGCAATTGTTGGCGTGGTATACGGCTCATGAGGTAACGCAAACTGAACAATTGCTTAATAAAATCGGGGCGCTGACCTCCAAGGAAACGCAGGTTTGGTTCACGCAGCAACTGGCTCAAAAAAAACCATAAATCACAGTCTCGTGCGCAAAATGCGCACGCTACGTCGGTGACCGATATTACCGGCATCGTACGTCGCGCCTTTGGCGCGACATCAAATATCGCCCCGTGCGCAAAATGCGCACGCTGACTTTATTTTTGCCCCGAAAAATGCACAATACTGACCTTATGCTCAAATAACTGGAATCCACCATGGCAAAGCAACAAAGCATCGTGCTTGAAGCACCCACCGAATCAAATAAAGTCTTACTGCACTCGTGCTGTGCCCCCTGCGCGGGCGACGTCATGCAAAGAATGGTGGATGCCGGTATCGATATCACCATCTTCTTCTACAATCCGAATATTCACCCTGAAAAGGAGTATTTGATTCGCAAAGAAGAGAACATTCGCTTTGCCGAGAAGTTGGGCATTCCGTTTATTGATGCCGATTACGACAGCCAAAACTGGTTTGAGCGTGTGCGTGGTTTAGAGTGGGAACCAGAACGGGGCGAACGTTGCACGGTTTGCTTTGATATGCGATTTGAACGCACCGCCCTGTACGCTCATGAGCACGGTTTTGACGTCATTACGAGCTGTTTGGGAATCTCGCGTTGGAAGAACATGCAACAAATCAACGACTGTGGCGAACGCGCAGCCGCTCGCTACGATGATGTGACATACTGGACATTCAACTGGCGCAAGCAAGGGGGGTCCAGCAGGATGGTAGAGCTGGCAAAACGCGAACGGTTTTACCAGCAAGAATACTGCGGATGTATCTATTCCTTGCGCGACACCAACCGATGGCGAGTCAAAAACGACCGCAAACGCATCGAAATCGGCGTCCAATATTACGGCTAGGCCGCCCCGCCTGTCGACGTACGCCGGTGGTTGATACCGCCAGCATCGTACGTCGCGCCTTTGGCGCGACATCAAATATCGTCACGTGCGCAAAATGCGCACGCTACGTTACCGTTTCAATTCGCCCGAAGACGACTCGATATGCGCACGGACAAACCACTGGAACTGTTCTAAGTCGCCGAGCTGACCTGTCAGCATATCCTCTGACACCGGATCAATCTCGCTCAGCTCATCAATGGCTTTGCGGTGGTCACCATTGACGCCATTGTAGACCTTATCCAGTTCGGATAAATGTTCAGCTACAAGCCCTTTGCCGATTGAATAATCTTTCCAAGAGCGCTTTCTCACAACCGCCTCTGGCGTTCCTTCAGGTACACCACCTAAGGTCGCGATTCGCTCTGCAATGGTGTCTGTCATTTCACGCACCGCATCAACCTGCGGATCAAGCATTTCATGCACACCTATGAAATTCGGACCCACCACATTCCAGTGAACATGTTTCAAAGTCAGTTGAAGGTCGATAAGCGCAACCAAGCGGTCATCGAGCAGAGCGATAGCCTTTTGAGCAGCATCCTCTTTCAAACCCGGAGCAGTAAATCCAGCGACTTTTGCATTCTCAGTATTGCTCATTATTCCTCCTTCCTTTAAATTCCATTCACCTATACCTACGGCATCACCTGCCGATTGGATCGGTCCCGTAGCGTGCGCATTTTGCGCACGGGCGGGATTCGATGTCGCGCACGATAATTGCTTTTAATCAACCCCACCCCATATAATAATTACAGGCAAACGTTATAAATATATTAAAAAAATAAACAGGGTTTGGTAAAACATGAAGTATGCACTCATATGTCTATCGCTTTTTATAAGCTCCGCAATCAGCGCAAACGAACTAATTATCGTTAACTCAGTCCACCAAGCGTCAGCAAAGTACAAAGCCGTCGATCTCTATAACTATATAAAATCTGTTGAGCCCGATGCGTTGCTCACTGAGGGTAGTGAATCAATGTTTAATGACGATGGAAGTATTTCTGAAGATACATCGGGACTTGAAGTTGAGGCATACCGGCTTTTAGAAAATAACGGCAACACGCCTATCATCAACGTATCAATGGAAAACCGCAACGAGAGAATGAAAGAAATAGACTACAGCAACACCTTAACCAAAACATTTCAGTTGCTACAAAAGAAATTTCAGGCTGATGAGTTAAAAAATCCGGCCTTGTTTAACGAGATAATGAATTCGTTTTTTGGTCGACGGAGCTGCATGATGGACTCATCATTGGCAGAGATAAATTCCGAAACCTGCGTCACTGCATTCGAAAAAAATAATGATGCAATCTTTAATAAAATGACATCGCTATTAGAACAAACACCGTCGCTATCAAGCGAATTAAACCAATGGAAAAAAATCGTCGACTTTCATAATGAAAGACACACAGCGCTTGTGAAAAATGTGAACGAACATGTGTGCAAAGATACGCAAGAGACATATGTACTCGTTTTAGGAGCCATGCATTTTTCCGAAGTGAAACGCATGTTGAGCGAATCAAGCTGTGATTTTTCAATTGCTACATATTCAGAAGCATAATGTAGCGTGCGCATTTTGCGCACGGAGATCTGATGTCGCGCACAATGCGCGACCTACATACCGTATGCTTCTTCGAGCAGCTTTTTATATGTGCTCAGGGTCGACATGTTCATTTCAGCACGTCGCTCGTCAACGGTTTCTGGGTCTTTAATGGGTTCAAACATGATTTCTCCCGAAACCACTCTAGCCTGAGTACCGTAAATTTGCTGTTTTCCATCGCGTACATAAACACGGTCCGTAAGCAAAGCCACTTGTTCACCCGAAATACCTTCATCAGCCAAATAAGATTGCTTTATTTTTGGCAGCATTCTTTTTTGAAACTCTGTATCAGGTGAATGCTGAATAATTAAAAAAGCGGCACTAACACCCTTTTTTCCCACTTGTTCTGAGTTAACCCACCCTTTTTTTGCAAAGATCTCTTTCAGTCTTTCTGTATTTTTTTTATCGACATTAGCAAGTTTATCAAGCAAAGCTCGGGGCGCATTAGACCAACCCGCTTCTCCCACTTCCTGACGAATAGACTGGTCAACTCTAGCCATATTAACCAGCTCACTTTGTAAATTTGGATTGCTTTGAGCATCCACAAGCAACGGAAACAAAGATATTAAAATCAAAACTAAACGCATATAAAAAGCCTCCATTTTCACAAGCCATGATGAGACACGAACCAATATCAAGCCTGGGCGCGTGAGGGCCAACCCATCGTCGCGCACAATGCGCGACCTACAACACCGGCGTAACGTGCGCCTTTGGCGCACGGGGACAAACCCAAC
>NZ_CAXGLS010000074.1:0-5102 GCF_964010655.1 uncultured Idiomarina sp. | reverse complement strand
CACTCTCATTGATCTTTATCGGTACGTAAACTAAAAGCTAATTCAAAAAAAGCCGCCACGTTAAAGTGATAAATGGCCGATTCTATATGACTAATTGCTACTTTTCAGGGATCGTTCAAACACATTCACTTACAAAGGTATGTCAAAATAAATATCTAATCGCCATTCACCACAGATATCCTGCCGTTAAAAACTCATACATAGTATTTGATATCAAATTACTATTAATTAAACCCGCGTCACACGTATTAAGTTTAAAAAATGAGTCATCAAGAGAGTCGTAATGAATTAAAAAATATTTTAAGAAACATAGGTTTATTTACAGCACTATTAAGCACTTTGTTAGCTAGCGGGTGCAACACAGAAGGCGCAGCAGAAGGATTAGTACCAGACACTCAACAATCTATTCATCCTGATGAAATGTGGTGGAATATTCCAATACCAGATCTAAGCCAGTCACAAGAAAAGCCACAAATAACGTTAAATGGCAATAACGTCATTATCTTGCAACGAGGCGAAGATTATACTGAATTAGGTGCGCAAGGGTTTGATGAAGTTGATGGCGACATAAGCACACAAATTAATATCAATCATAGTATCGATATTAATACTTCTGGAGATTATATCGTTCGATATACATTAACCGATAGCGACAGTAATGATGCCGTTGAAGTCAACCGCTTGGTTCGAGTTTACCAAGATAAACCCACCCCACTTACTCAACGCCCAGTATTAACGACTCAGTCAAATTTTGGCTATATTGAGCACCTTCCTAATGATTATGGTATTGATCCAGATAAAAAATACCCGTTAATTATCTTTAACCACGGTAATGGTGTTAATGCATCTCCCCGTTCAACGACAGATCCTGAAGCAGCGCTTGCTGCCGTAGTGGATAACGGCGGACCAATTACCATGATAAAAAACAACAAATGGGATGAAAACTTACCTTTTATCGTATTAACTCCCCATTTTGGCTTTGTTGATGGTATTGATAATGTATTTCGCTTTAATGCTTTCGTTGATTATGCGCTTCATACATACAATGTAGATAAGGACAAAGTATACATGACCGGCTGGAGTCAAGGAGGCTTAGCAAGTTATGATTACGCCGTTAAGCACCCTGAAAAAATTGCTGCAATTATTTCAGTTTCTGGTGGTTACCCATACGGTAGCCAAGTCCCAAACTATTTATGTGGTATTGAAACAATACCAATGTGGTTATTTCACGGTAACAATGACGAGGTAGTAGCCCATGGTACTAGTACTGCTGGATACCACCGTATTATTGAAAATTGCCAACCAACAGTTTTACCAAAGCTTTCACTTATTGATGGCGCTGGTCACGAGTTACATCACAGTATATTTGATTTAAGCGGAATGGCAGGTGGCGCGCAAGGGTACGTATTTGATACTCGATACGATGAGTACGATCAAAATATTTATGACTGGCTGCTAAGCCACTCTAAATAAAAGTGTTTGATAAAAGCATTTGTATTCGTTAAAGGCTAACAGCGTGGTGTTAGCCTTTTTTGCGTATCAATTTACTCTGTTATTTATATTCAGTTTCAACTGCACTGGTAACCTTATCCCTTAGCCACAAATTTGCCGGGTCTTTATCGACATTTCTATGCCAATAAATATGTACATCTAACGGAGGTAATTCAACGGGCATTGGTTTTACCACTATAGGTAAGATACCACAATACATCCTGGCAGACTTTTCCGGTAAAGTGAGTAACATATCATTATCCATGATCACTCGGCACGCAGATAACAAGTGTTGGCACCTAAGTCCGACTTTACGTTTTATGCCTAAGCGCCCTAGTTCAAAGTCTTCTAAGCTAGGACCTGATGCTCTTGTAGAAACAAGAACATGCGTATATTTAAGATATTCTTCTAGGGTAAATGGCTCTTTAAAGATCGGGTGTTCCTCTCGTGCTACAACAACTAAGCGATCTTTTTTTAATTGCTCATGCATAACGTTATTACTCACGGGTAGCAGAATATCGATGGCAATATCAATATCTCCACTTGCTAACTTATTTTCCAATTCACTTCGTTTTACACGTTTACTGGTAAAGTTAATATTTGGTGATTGCGTTAATATGCTTTTGGTAAAAGACGGTAGATATGACGCTTCTAACGAACTATGCATAGATACTGAGACATACTTACGTGACGTAGAAGGCTCAAATTGCCTAGATTGATACAAACTCCCTTGAAGTTGGTGCAACGCTTCTCGAACATCAGCAATCACATTTTTCGCTAATGCAGTTGGCTGCATTGCATTTCCTTGCCTAACAAAAAGCTTGTCATCAAAATGCGCTCTTAGTTTAGCTAATGAATGACTTACGGCAGGTTGTGAAAGATTTAATGCTGACGCTGCTTTACTTATGTTGCCTTCACAATAAATAGCCTCAAAGACCACAAACAAATTAAGATCTATCTTCATCACACGCCTTTAACATAACTAAACCGACACCTACCAGTTAACCAATCAGCTAACCACTTTATTACCATCTACTTAACTGTATTCATAATTCGAATACTAACAGATAACTAATATTCATTTGTGTAATTAACGTAGCACAAATAGCATGTCCATATACATAAGTTAAAAGACAAATAACTACAGGAATAATCATGGATTTTGAATATAGCGATAAAGTAAAACAATTAATGGCAACGTTAACTGCTTTTATGGATGAGCATGTTTACCCGAATGAGGCGTTATATCAGCAACAAGTTGAGCAAAATCCTTGGACAACCCCAGCCATAATGGAAGAGTTAAAAGCCAAAGCAAAAAAAGCAAAGTTATGGAATTTATTCTTACCTCTATCTTACGGAGACTATAGCCCAGGATTAACAAATCTAGAGTACGCGCCTTTAGCTGAGATTATGGGTAAAGTATATTGGGCACCGGAAGTATTTAATTGCAGTGCACCTGACACGGGCAATATGGAAGTATTAGCTAAATACGGCAGTGAACAACAAAAACAACAATGGTTAGAGCCACTACTAAGCGGCGATATTAGATCGGCATTTGCCATGACAGAGCCTGATGTCGCTTCAAGTGATGCAACAAATATAGAAACTCGAATTATTCGAGATGGTGATGAGTACGTTATCTCTGGCAAAAAATTCTATATTAGCGGCGCATGTCGAGAACAATGCAAAATTTTAATCGTCATGGGTAAAACAGACCCTGACAATGAAAACCGCCACATACAACAATCGCAAATCCTCGTTCCTATCAATACACCAGGTGTTAACATCACTCGTCCAATGAAAGTATTTGGTTATGACGACTCCCCTGAAGGACATGCAGAAGTGATTTTTGATAATGTGCGGGTACCCGTTGATAATATCATCGCAGGTGAAGGTCGCGGCTTTGAAATCGCACAAGGACGATTAGGTCCTGGACGTATTCATCACTGTATGCGATCAATTGGCGCTGCACAACGCGCACTCGAGCTAATGTGCCAACGAGCAAGCAACCGAGTAGTGTTCGGTCAATCGATGATAAAACAACAATCTGTTCGTGAAGATATCGCTAAATCGGCGTGTCAAATTGAACAAGCACGTTTGTTAACGCTTAAAGCGGCACAAAAAATGGATACTGTGGGAAATAAAGCGGCAAAAGACCTTATTGCAATGATTAAAATTGTAGCCCCAAATGTAGCGCTTGATGTCCTTGATAGAGCAATTCAAATACACGGCGCGGTAGGAGTAAGCCAAGATACTTTCTTAGCACATCAATTTGCAGGACAACGCACTTTGCGACTAGCAGATGGACCAGATCAAGTACACATGATGCAATTAGGTAGAAACTTAGCTAGACACTACAGTAAGTAATCGTGTAAAAAGCTTGCATAACGTATTGTTGAATAAATAAAACTGAAATTTATGTTAGAGATTTACGCCGGAGACACCGCGTTAAAAACAATTCAAGAACGTGGGTTTAGCCAAGAACTATTCAACACCTTTCTTGGCGCTAGTGGTGGTCCGAAATGGTTCACATTATTTGGTTTAGACAAATACGTTTTTGGCGAATTTTTTAACTCGAGAACAAATCCTCTTAATATTATTGGCTCTAGCGCAGGCGCGTTTAGAGCCGCATGTTTTGGTCAAAATGATCCGGTTGCTGCAATATCTCGTCTTGCTGAAAACTATTCACAAGCGCGCTATGCCACAACCAAACCAACTGCAAGTGAGATTTCAGTATCTGCTCAGGAAATGCTTGATTACTCATTAGGTGATAATGGCGTTAAAGAAATTATCCATAACCCAGTGTTTAGATCACACTTTATCGTTGCCAAGTGCCGTGGTTTAGTTGCAAGAGAAAATAAAGCATTACAAATACTAGGGCTAACCAGCAGCTTTATTAAAAATAAAATTTCACGACGCCTATTATCAGGTCAGTACCAGCGCTTTATCTATCAACCACAATCAAGTGATTTAGCCATATCAGATCCTTCAGGCTTTACCACACAAATAGAATATTTAACACAAGATAACCTTCGTGGAGCGCTATTGGCTTCAGGTTCTATACCCTTAGTCATGTCAGGTATTGAAAACATCCCAGGATCGCCAAATGGCATGTATCGAGACGGAGGCATCATTGACTATCACTTTGATATCAAAGTTCATAACCCAGGGTTAACGCTATACCCTCACTTTAGCGCCAATATAAAAGCAGGATGGTTTGATAAAAACTTAAAGCGAAGCGTACACCAAGAAAATTATCAAAATACGGTCGTTATCTGCCCTTCAAAAGCGTTTATACAATCACTGCCTAATCAGAAAATTCCAGATAGAACTGATTTTTCCGATATTGAAACTGAACAACGTATAAAGAATTGGCAACACGTGCTCAAACAAAGCGAGCAACTAGCAATTAGTTTTGATGAATTTATGAATAAGCAAAAGCTAGACAGAATAAAACCGATGAGTGATCTAATACGTAATTAAGTGAACAAATCCGATTGTTCAATATAAACCTTCACAACGTTATTGATTGCGTTAAAGCTTTAGCCAATAAAAATGCCTCAACACTTAACTAAGTGCTGAGGCATTTTTTAAAAGTTACTAGGGCGTGT
>NZ_CAXGLS010000073.1:0-5205 GCF_964010655.1 uncultured Idiomarina sp. | reverse complement strand
TTTCCCAACCATTAAGCGCGCGCGTTTCTGGATGACCTTTGGCGACCAATACTTGACGCATTTGCGCGTATTAGAGAATGTTGGCATGACGTCAATCAAGCCCGTTCAGTTCCAAGGACAAGACATCGTACCGCTTGAGTTTTTAAAGGCCGTATTGCCTAACCCAGGCTCGTTAGCAGAAGGCTACACCGGTAAAACTTGTATTGGTACCTATGTAACAGGTATGAAAGATGGCAAAGAGAAAACCATCTTTATTTACAATAACTGTGACCATGCTGAAACCAACAAAGAAGTGGGCGCACAAGCGGTCTCATACACTACTGGCGTACCCGCTATGATTGGCGCGGCAATGATGTTGCAAGGCGAATGGATGAAACCAGGTGTTTGGAACATGGAACAATTCGACCCAGATGAATTCATGAATCGCCTAAATCAGTATGGCTTGCCTTGGCACGTTACTGAGTGTGAGCAGCCGTTCGGTGAGTAATATGAACAAGTACCTGCGTGAGGATATACCCTCGCCTTGTTACGTACTCGACGAAGCATTGCTGCGTAACAATCTAGAGTTGATGAAACGTGTGCAAGTAGAAAGTGGCGCCAGTATCATTCTGGCGCTTAAGGGCTACTCGATGTGGTCTGCTTTTCCGCTTATCAAGCAGTATTTGAAAGGATGTACAGCAAGCTCGGTTTGGGAAGCTCAACTCGCTGCCGATAAGTTCGGCAGCGAAGTCCATGCTTATGCTCCAGCCTACAAGGCTGAGGATATCAAACAGTTGTTGCCGATTGTTAATCACATCTCTTTTAATAGCATCTCGCAATGGGAAGCCTACGCCGACCAAGCAAAGGCGGCAGGCGTATCCGTTGGTTTGCGGGTCAATCCCGAACACCAAGAGGCCGATACCGAACTCTATGATCCCAGCGCACCGGGATCACGACTGGGTGTACGCGCAAGTGAGCTTGAAAACGTCTCGCTAGACGATGTAGAAGGTATACACGTACACAACCTGTGTGAATGCGATTCCTATGCTTTAGAGCGGACGCTCGCAGCAGTAGAGAACAAGTTTGGCGATTTATTGCATCAGGTTAAGTGGTTAAACCTGGGCGGCGGTCATTTAATGACGCGCGAAGGCTATGATGTTGACCATCTAATTAGCCAGTTGCAACGGTTAAAAGCGACTTACAACTTGGACATTATTTTAGAACCCGGATCAGCAGTTGCTTGGCAAACGGGTCCATTGGTCTGTGAAGTGGTGGATATTGTCGAGAACCAAGGTTCTATCGCACTGTTAGACATCTCCGCTACTGCGCACATGCCCGACGTTCTTGAAATGCCATACCGACCGCATATCGAGGGTGCAGGGTTACCTGCTGATAAACCTTACCGATACCGCCTCGGTGGCAACAGTTGTTTGGCAGGTGACGTCATCGGCGAATACAGCTTTGATGAACCGTTAAAACCCGGCGACCGATTAGTCTTTGCTGACATGATGCATTACACCATGGTAAAAACAACGTTCTTTAATGGTGTACAACATCCAGATATTGGCATTCTGCGTGAAGACGGCAGTTTTGATCGTATCCGTCATTTTACGTACGAAGACTTCCGCTCTCGCTTATCTTAAGAAACCTGAAAGCCCCTAATTTAAGGGGCTTTTTGCTTCCTCTTCGACTGACGGCGGCATCAACTCTGCGAGTTGTTCCATTCGTTGCGCGATTGCCTGATGAGTCCTTTTATCGGCAGTCACTGATTCATGTAACCACCGGTAGACGCTTTTGAAGTCATAAGGACTGCCCTTGCCCGCAATTAAAATATCCGCGACACGAAGTTGTGCGGGAACATTACCGAGTGATGCGGCTTCCCTCAAATACAAAATAGCCTTATCGATATCTTTTTGAACGAGGGTTCCCTTATGATAATAGCGACCCAGCTGTTCTAACGCAGCAATAAGACCTTGCTTTGCTGCCTTTTCCATATACAAAATGCCCAACGCTTCATCTTGTTGATAGCAAACGCCCCAAGCAAGCATATCGCCATATAAAAATTGATACGTCGGACGCTTTTCAATATCAGCTTGCGCCTGAATATCCTGTACTAATTGACAGCGGTCTTCAATTTCCACGCGGTGAAGATGGGTGTTTTTTGCAAACATATCCACTAATTCAGCATCACTATAAAGCTGAACCGCCTCGATTTCTCCGCTTTGCTCTTGCGCCTCAGCATAGGTTGAGCAAAACATCGCAAGGGCGAGTATGATAACAGCGTGCCTCATTGCTTTACCTTTACTATCGTCTCGATAACTCGTTATCGGCAGCAGCTAGCAAACCCTTGAACACTAAATCATCTTTTCGAATGTAAGAGAACGACTCTATACGATTGAGTGATTGAATTAATCGTTCGCCATCACCTCCGGTAACAACGATATCAAAGGGCTCGTTATTAAAACGTTGCCGGCTAACATGCAACCCTTGGCTTATAGCGCCGACAAGCGCGTAATGGACACCATAACTCATTGCAGTCACCGTACTCGTCGCGGGTTCCCGAAAACACGCCTCCGTAAGCTCACCCTTAACTAATGCAGTTTTTTGATGCATCGATTCGTGCATTAAACGACGTCCTGGGACAATCCATCCGCCCAGATGCTGACCCGACGCATCCATCCAGTCGATCGTCATCGCCGTACCTGCATCGATAATCATGCAATTGTTATGCGCTTCTGAGCGGTAACCTAACAAAGCGAACCAACGATCAGCACCGAGTTTTTCGGGTTCCGAATAGCCGTTCTTTACATCACGCCACGTCGTCGTACTGACTAACCAATTCACTGAGATTGCAAGCCGACGGAGTCCCTGTTCAATCGCACTCTTAACTTCGTGGCTTGCAACAGAACAGCCACAGCATAACTTTATATCAGCCGCAACATCCTCGAGATCGACAGTCCACAGCTCGTTAGCAAGTAGATCAGCGTTTACATATTTATATTCACGGACGAGTTGGTCATTCCGATAAATGGCCAGTTTACTGCGCGTGTTACCACTATCAATGACTAGTCGCATCACCGGGCCTCACAGAGATTTCTCCTCCAAAAAAGCGCTTCACGCTACCGTCGACCTCAACTAGAAGCGCGCCGGTCTCATCGACACCGCGGCAAAGACCGTCAACTTTTCGTTCCCCTAGTAATAATCGAACCGGCTTGGTATCGAACTTATCGTATTCTCGCCATAATGTGGCAAACTGTCCAAAGCCCGAGTTTTCATAGTCCGTTAGCGTTCTGACGAGATACTGATGTAAGCGACCTGCGAACCGATTACGCTGGAGTGGCAACGCTAAATGGCTATTCACGTCGGTCCACGCTTGATCAATAGACTGAGCGACTGTGTCAGGTAGGGTTAAATTGATGCCCACACCAATCACACAACGTGCACTACCATCCTCAAGACTATCGATATCAATCAAAATACCAGCCACCTTTTTATTTTCAATGTACACATCGTTGGGCCACTTAACTGACACGTTGCTTATATTAAGCTGTTCCCGAAGTACGCGTGCTATGGCTAGACCTACCGCTAAGCTTAGACCCATAGCTCGTCCCAGACCTTCTTCTAACCGCCAATACAGACTGATATACAGATTGGTACCGAATGGTGAGATCCATTGTTTTCCTCGCCGACCACGGCCCTGTGTTTGAGCCTCTGCCAGTATTGCATAACCCTGCGGTAATTGTTGCGTGTCGCTTAATTGCTTGAGGTCGTCATTGGTCGAGCCAACTATTGAGCTTACGTTTAACATGCTTTCCGGCAACTCGCTTGTCGCTGCTATTTGTTCTGCATTGAGTAATTCAATAGAGCTTGCAAGCCGATAACCTTTACCTGATACTGAAAATACGTCAATTCCAAGTGCGTCTAACCTTTCAATGTACTGATTAATAGCCGCACGCGAGACTGACATTGCTTGACCAAGTGATTCGCCCGAGTGAAATTCGCCATCATTCAGTAGCTTTATCAGCTGCTCTAGCCGTTGTTCGATTTTCATACTCATAATCCTTGATAGTTCGCTACGTCATCTATCAGACCATTACGACCGATCAGACGGACTTCTGGCTCGAGCATAACACTGAATGCCTGTTCAACACGCTGCTGAATAAGCCGACACAACGCCAACACGTCATCTCCTGTCGCATGTCCTCGATTAACAAGCACGAGTGCCTGCTTATTATGAACACAACAGTCACCACAACAAGTCCCTTTTAAGCCTAAGCACTCGATTAGCCAGCCGGCGGCTAGCTTGTAACCAGAGTCGACTTCAAACCCGACGAGATTCGGGAAGTCCCCTATGAGTTGTTGATAGCGCTCCACAGAAACAACTGGGTTTTTAAAAAACGATCCTGCATTGGGTATTTTATTAGGGTCTGGAAGCTTTGACGACCGAATAGCAATGACAGTGTCTGCAATTGTTCGTGCCGATATCGAGGCTTGGCTCTTAAGATCTGCGAGTGCAGGATAGCTTAAATTAGGTTGCCAAGCTTTTGGGATATAAAAATTAACGTGGGTAATAAGCCAACTACGCGGGTTCCTTTTAAATACACTATCGCGATAGCTAAAGTCACATTCATCGTTGGCTATTGTGTGAACTTCGCCTGTGGAAATGTGAATGGCTTCGACGCTTTGGATATACTGGCTCACCTCTACTCCGTACGCGCCAATATTTTGAACCGGTGCAGCACCCACTGAGCCAGGAATCAGCACAAGGTTCTCTAGTCCGTACATATTTTTAGCCAATGTCCACGTAACAAAATCGTGCCAGTTTTCCTGCGCACCAACGCGAATATGCCAGCCAGACTGACTTTCTTGAAGCGATATACCTGTAATGTCGCTTTTTACTATAACGCCATCATAATTATCGACAAAGAGGGTATTAGTGCCTTCTCCTAAGATTAAGAAGCTATCCAAATCGACCACACTTCGTGCATCGGCAACGCTCGTCACGTTAAACACTTCTGAAGCATAATTATTAATTTTAAAGCTGTGATGAGAAGCTAAAGGCCACACAAAAAAACCCCAAATCCAAAATAATCATCAGATTATATCATAACGCCGTAGCGTGCGCCTTGGGCGCACGGTGCGATGTGGGTTGTCGCGCACAATGCGCGACGTACGTGACGCGGTGGTAGCGTGCGCATTCTGCGCACGGGGCGATGTGGATGGTCG
>NZ_CAXGLS010000072.1:0-5299 GCF_964010655.1 uncultured Idiomarina sp. | reverse complement strand
CATCGCAGTAGGTCGCGCATTTTGCGCGACGATGCACAAGACCACCTGATGAGAGCATCGGGTCGTGCGCATCGCAGTAGGTCGCGCATTTTGCGCGACGATGCACAAGCTCACCTGATGAGAGTATCGGGTCGTAGGCATCGCAGTAGGTCGCGCATTTTGCGCGACTTTACGCTATCCTTATACTTGGTTTTTTAGGAGGGGTATATACTTTGTTTTTAGCTGTCTCTGGAATTTTTGATTATAGAAAGAATCACGAAGGGTTCTAAAGATAAATTAAACACGCCTGAAAGTTAGTGTTTTTACCAAAACCGGCACCCCTCTGTCTATTGGATTTACGTTATCCTCTGTGTTAGTTCAGGAAACATGCATACCTAAACACGGCCACACAGCGTCCAATAACCCACTACGACCAAAGTCCAATTTCACCTGTATACAACTCCACCTACATTTGTTAACGACCCTAACAAAGGTTAACAATTATTCTTACAACAGGAGGGGACGTTATGGCATTTAAAAACGAAGATGATGCCAAAGCGTATTGGAAAGAGAACCTGAGCTTAATGCTTAAACTGCTCGTCGTGTGGTTTGTGGTTTCCTATGGCTTTGGAATTCTCTTAGTGGATGTGCTGAATGAAATCCGTTTCTTTGGCTTTAAGCTAGGATTCTGGTTTGCGCAGCAGGGCTCCATTATTACCTTTATCGTGCTGATTTTCCTTTACGTGCGGGGAATGGCGAAACTCGATAATAAATACGAAGTTCACGAGGACTGATGCGCTATGGATATTCAAACGCTCACATTTATTATTGTCGGTCTGACCTTTGCACTGTATATCGGTATCGCAATTTGGTCTCGTGCCGGCTCAACCAATGATTTTTATGTTGCTGGCGGAGGTGTACACCCCATCGCTAACGGTATGGCAACCGCTGCTGACTGGATGTCGGCTGCGACCTATATCTCAATGGCGGGTATTATCGCTTTCGCAGGTTATGATGGCTCGGTTTATCTAATGGGCTGGACCGGTGGTTACGTGCTACTCGCTATGTGTTTGGCGCCTTACCTACGGAAATTCGGTAAGTTTACCGTGCCTGATTTTATCGGTGACCGCTATTACTCGCAGACAGCACGCACCATCGCAGTGCTGTGCGCGATCTTGGTTTCGTTCACCTACATCGCAGGTCAAATGCGTGGGGTTGGCGTGGTATTCTCGCGCTTCCTCGAAGTTGATATTGCGACGGGTGTCATCATCGGTATGGTCATCGTGTTCTTCTACACGGTACTTGGCGGCATGAAAGGGATTACTTATACCCAAGTCGCGCAATACTGCGTGTTGATGTTTGCCTACATCGTACCTGCTGTTTTCTTGTCACTCTTAATGACAGGCCACATTTTGCCGCAAACCGGCTTTGGAGGTACCGTCGCCGACGGATCCGGCCAGTTCTTGCTCGAGCGGCTTGATGGGCTCTCGACCCAGCTGGGTTTTGCTGAGTACACCGAGGGTGTGCGTAGTAAAGTCGATGTGTTCTTTATTACCGCTGCCCTGATGGTGGGTACAGCAGGCTTGCCGCATGTCATTGTTCGCTTCTTTACGGTACCTAAGGTACGTGATGCGCGTCGTTCAGCGTTTTGGGCATTGGCATTCATTGCTGTTGTTTATCTGACTGCACCGACTATCGCTGCATTCGGTAAAATGAACATGATCAACACCGTTAACGGGCCCGATCTGCAAGGCGTTGAGTATGATAATGCGCCAAGCTGGATTAAGAACTGGGAAAAAACCGGTCTGATTTCTTGGGAAGACAAAAACGACGATGGTCGTATGTTCTACTCAGGTGATGAGCGCAATGAAATGACGATTGACCGCGACATTATGGTCTTGGCAAACCCAGAAATCGGTGACTTACCGGCGTGGGTTGTGGCACTGGTTGCTGCCGGTGGTGTGGCTGCTGCCCTGTCGACATCGGCGGGTCTGCTGTTGGTTATTTCAACGTCGGTCTCCCATGACTTGCTCAAGCGAAATCTGATGCCTAACATTACCGATAAGCAGGAGCTGATGTATGCGCGTCTCGCTGCAGCGGTGGCTATCTTGATTTCCGGTTACTTTGGGGTCTATCCGCCCGGCTTCGTGGCGCAGGTGGTTGCCTTTGCCTTCGGTCTCGCGGCATCGAGCTTCTTCCCTGCGATCATTTTGGGTATCTTTAACAAGCGCATGAACAGTACGGGTGCTATCGCCGGTATGATCGTGGGTATTGTGTTCACCTTCAGTTACATTGTGTTCTTTAAATTTATCTCTCCAGAGTTAAATACACCTGACCATTGGTTATTCGGTATTTCGCCAGAGGGCATTGGTACTTTAGGTATGATCTTTAACTTTGCGGTGGCATTTATTGTTCACAAAATGACAGGCGATGCACCTAAAGACATTCAGGACTTGGTGGAGTCTATCCGCTATCCTAAAGGTGCAGGCGAAGCACAGGATCACTGATTTCCCAACCAGTGAGTGAAAGAGCAAGCTCCGATGCATCGCATCGGAGCTTTTTTTATAAGGCGGACTTATGGATATCGAACGCTTTTTAACAGACTGCCCCCCGTTCGATGATTTAACCGAACAACAGCGAACGTGGTCAGTCAATCAAATGCAGTCCACTTACATGAACGCGGACAACTGCAATGAGATTATGCGTGATTGCAGTCCTGCGCTTTTTATCGTGCGCTCGGGTGTGTTTGACCTAAAAGGCAAAGACGGCACATTAGTCGAGCGACTCGAGCAGGGCGATCTATTTGGTTATCCATCGCTCCTCAGTGGCCGTGCTATCGTCAATACGCTGCAGTGTATTGAAGACGGGATTGTTTACGTGTTACCGCAAGTCGCGTTTGATAGATTACGCAACCAATCGCGCGCGTTTGAACGTTATTTTATCAACGCGCATGGTGAGCGCTTACTGACCGAACGACGAGGAAAGACAGGTGGCTATGACGACTACGACTGGACCGAGCAACGTGTAGAAGATGTGATTCAGCGAGCGCCGATTAGTCTCGCGAGTGATACGACGATCCAAAATGCAGCACAGTGCATGTCCGCGAATGGTATCTCTTCGATACTGGTAGTCGATAACGACCAATTAGTCGGTATTCTTACCGATCGTGATATTCGGAATCGTGTCGTGGCAAAGGGACTGGGATTCAATGTCACCGTCGCTGCGGTGATGACTCATCTGCCCGAGTTTGTGTTTGCACATCGTTCTTTATTGGATGCGCTGACGACCATGACGGCGAGTAACGTCCACCACTTACCGGTCGTCGACGAACAGTTGTGCCCTGTCGGTATGATCACGGCCACCGATTTAATAAAGCAGCAACGCAGTGAGCCAGTCTATTTAATCAGTTCAATTTACAAGTCGACAACGCGGGCGCAGCTTGTTGAGGAAGCACAGAAAATCCCGCAATACCTGAATAGTTTTGCTTTACGAGTTAAGCAGACAGCCATTTTAGGACGACTAATGGCCTCGTTGACCGACGCTATGACCCGTCAGTTTATTAAGCTATTTGAAGCTGAGAATGGTGCGGCACCGGCACGCTATTGTTGGCTGGCTTTCGGTTCGCAAGGGCGCGAAGATCAAACCCTGAGCTCTGATCAGGACAATGGCCTATTGTTGGCCGATGGACTCACCGAGAGCCAATTAGACTGGTTCAGACGTTTGGGTGAATATGTCTGTGAGGGCTTACATGATTGCGGGGTGCCACTTTGCCCAGGCAATATTATGGCATCGAACCCTGAATGTCGCGGCACCCAGCAGCAATGGCTGGCACGTTTTGAACGCTGGACGACATATCCTACCCCCAAAGCGCTCATGTATTGCCAGATATTTTTTGACAGCCGTGCGGTAGCCGGGCAACAAAAAATGTTTAACCAGTTTCGAGAGGCAGTCGCTGATATTGGAAAAAATGAATTTTTTATTGGCAACTTAGCTTTACTAGTTAACCGCATTTCGGTCCCACTGGGTTTATTTAATCGCTTTCGTACTGAAGATGTAAAGCAAGGTGAGCGAATTGATATTAAGCGCTACGGTATTGCTTTGATAAATGACATTGTGCGGCTGTACTCGCTCCATCAAGGATTGACTGAGCCGGCTACGGCACAACGGATTGAGCGATTACAGAACAGCCGTCTCATTAGCGAACGTGACCGCCAGTCGTTACTCGAAGCTTGGCAATTTTTAACGCAACTGAGGCTAGATCACCAGCTGCGGGTTTGGCATACCGACGAGCCTAAAAATGCCATTGACCCCGATAGTTTAAGCACACTGTCGCGGCGACAACTCAAGACCGCGTTTAAAATTATAAAGCAAGCGCAACAGGGCGTGGGGCTTAAGTTTAGTCGGCAGGGTTATTGATGGGTAACCTGATGAGTATAAACAAGCTCCGTCAATCATGGACAAAGCACAGGCAGTTGCAGAAGCCCTGGCAGGATCATACCTATATAGCAATTGATATCGAGACCACGGGTCTTGATCCTATTAATGACCAAATCTTGTCAATCGCTTGGGTTCCAATAAAGCCGCCGATGATCTTAATTGGTGAAGCACAGTACCATGAATTTTGCGTAGACCCCGATGTCGATTTACAACAAAGTCCCACGATTCATGGATTAACAAAGGCTCAGCTAAGTAGCGGGGGTGATGTTAAAAAAGTCTTAAAAGACTTGGAAGATAAACTTTACGGATGTGTCATGGTGTGCCATCACCGAAGCCTTGACTGGTCTTACCTTCGTGACAACAGGTTAACAGAAAATTTACATTTTGAGCCTTTGGGCGTTTTTGACACGCTGAGTTTCGAAAAAAACAAAATGTCTTTTGATAATGAATTTCAGTTGCACAACTCGTCATTGACCTTGGCCGCTTGTCGAACAAGGCACGGACTACCAATATATACAAGTCACCATGCAATGGATGATGCGATTGCGTGTGCGGAATTATTTTTGGCGCAGGCCACAAAAATCAAGCCTCACAACGAGAAACTACGCTTCCTGTTAAAACAAAGTAGATAACTAACACCAACCCCACGGCTAGCGCATTTTAATCCCAGATTCTAAAAGGGTTGAGCGGTAATCATCATCCAGCGCAGCCATTTTCCTTTTGGCTTTCATACTCGCTGTTTTTGTTTCATCTTGTTTAAATAAGGCCATGGCTATTTTTCGCATGACATTGAAGACCAGTGCGCCGTGTCCTTTACGGATCCTTGACTCGTCTTCTCTGAACGTCATATCCAACACCCAATGCATACTCTCGACTTGCCAAT
>NZ_CAXGLS010000071.1:0-5461 GCF_964010655.1 uncultured Idiomarina sp. | reverse complement strand
CCTCAAACGTGGGGCGTATTTTAGACATTTATCTCCGTGGGTCAAGGGCTATTTTCAATGTTTTTATTCGTTTGTACAGATTCCCGTCAAATGTAAATAAACACAACACAATTAAGCCCAAATTCGTTTAATAAGTCACCAAATCGGCACTAAGCCGACAAAAATGATAAACTAAAAGCTACTAACTTAAAGCAACGCCTATTAATCATGACCTACAAAACAATCGATCCGTCCGAATACCCGCTGCAATTTGCCGAGAAGGCAAAACACTTACAGCAATTGTTGTCTCCTTACTATAAAGGAGAACTTGAACTACACGAGTCGCCACGCACTCACTACCGTATGCGTGCTGAGTTTCGAGTTTGGCATGAGCAAAACGACTTATACTACATAATGTTTAATCCCGAAACGCGGGAGAAAATCAGAATGGATGAGTTTGTTCCTGGCTCTGGGCTTATTAATACCCTGATGAAAGCGGTCAGAGACTATGTCATTGATAAGCCAATCTTGAGAAATAAGCTGTTTCAGGTAGATTTTCTTACGACTACAACCAATGAAGCAGTTATCTCCTGCTTATACCACAAACAATTAGATGCGGAATGGGAAGAGTCCGCAAAGCAAATGCATGAAGCACTATCTCCAATAACTGACAAGCTTGGACTCATCGGTCGTGCAAGAAAGCAAAAGCATGTCATCGGAACCGATGAAGTAGTCGAGTGCTTGAATATTGGTAACCGTCATTGGAAAACCGTACAAACTGAAAATGCATTCACCCAACCGAATGCCGAGATCAACAAGCAAATGATAACTTGGGCAATAAATAGTGTGGGAACACCGAAACATGACTTGCTCGAGCTATATTGCGGTAACGGTAACTTCACTCTGCCACTCTCAACACAATTCGAACACGTGCTGGCTACGGAGATCAGTAAACGGTCGGTGGCTTCTGCTCAAGTGGCGACAGAAATGAACGGAATCAATAATGTTGAGTTCGTGCGCATGTCGTCAGAAGAGTTCAGTGAAGCACTCAAAGGTGACGTAGAAAAGCGAAGATTACAGAATATCGACCTGACGAGCTATGATTTTGGAACCGTACTTGTCGATCCGCCTCGCGCAGGCCTTGATGCTCTTACACTTAATGTAGTCAGTCAGTATCAAAGGATACTCTACATATCCTGTAACCCAGACACACTCTTACAGAATATAAACGACCTGAGTGATAAGTTTACCGTTACAAAAGCGGCTTTATTCGACCAGTTTCCTTATACACACCATATCGAAGCCGGTGTCTTGTTAGAACGAAAAACTGGCTAAACATTTTTGGCTTCAGCGAGTGGGGCATTTGCTGAAGCCATTATTTTACGTGAGCGACGTAAGTTACTGATGTGCGCGTAAATGATCAGTCCAGCGCCAACGGCAATAATAACCGGTTCTCCCCACGGACCAAGAATGTCTCGTTGCGAATATATTAATGCACCTGCGAGCAGCGGGATTAATAGCGACCACTTCCCATGCTGTTTAGCGCCGCCAATGAGCGCAGTTAGACCCACAATAACGCTGATACCTAAAATTGTGTTTTCGAGTAAATCCTCGCCTAAAAACGAAAAACCTACCAATGCAAGTAATGGGAGAATTAGAGGTAACAGCAAACAATGGATAGCACAGACCGTGGTGATCCATATACCCGCTCGATCCAGCTTTTGTTGTTTTGAATGAGTCATTTGCCCCCCTTACCTCAATGAGTCTGTTATATTATAACATACGTACATTGGTCGCAAGAGCGATCACAATTTAATCGTTAAGCTGAGGTGTATGAAAACGGAATCACGCGCTCAATTGAAGTTTCCTTTGTCTTAATCATCAGTAAACGATCAAATCCCATTGCGACACCTGCGCATGGAGGTAGCCCGTGTTCTAGCGCCGCTATTAAAAAACAATCCGCCGCGCGGTAGGGCAATTGAGCACGCTCACGTGCTGCAATATCTTTGTTGAAACGCAATGACTGCTCTACTGAATCGCTCAGTTCGTAATAACCATTGGCAAGTTCAATCCCCTCCCAATAAATTTCGAAACGTCGCGCTACGCTAGGATTTTTACTATCAATTTGGGCTAAGGCTGCCTGACTTGCAGGAAAGTGAGTAATAGCCGTTGGTTGCGATAACGATAATTGTGGCTCTACGTAAAGATTGAAAGCGACCTGCAAAATTGTATCCACATCCGACTCACTTGCCATCCAATCTTTCGTTCGCTCATCATCTTTCAAACGCTGATGAATTGCCTTTATTCCAGCCGGTGTTAGAGGGTCACACTGCATGTGTTGCAGAAAAGCATCTTGATACGTCAATTTTACTAGGGGCGGAGCGTCAGCAACTGTCATTAACAACTCATCAATCTCAGCTATCAGTTGGTCATCGTCAAAACCCACTCGATACCACTCCAGCATCATAAACTCAGGGTTATGGTGACGGCCAACCGGATCATCGCGTACCACATGGCTTAACTGATAGAGACTATGCCCATATTGCGCTAGCAAACGCTTCATCGCATATTCCGGGGAGGTTTGAAGATAACGTAAGTTGTGCTGACTATCGCGCGTACTGAGGTTTTCAATATGCCGATCGGTGACACCGTGTTGGCACAATAGTGGGGTATCGACTTCTAACACATCGCGCTCGAAAAAAAACGAACGAAGTTGCCGCAACAACTCCGCTCGTTTCTTTAATACGTTTAACGTGGCTTTTGAACGCCAGTCAGACATAGTATTTACTTCTGCACGCGTGAAACATATTCGCCTGAGCGAGTATCCACTTTAATAACTTCACCAATTTGCACGAACAACGGGACACGCACTACTGCGCCGGTGCTTAGTGTTGCAGGTTTACCACCTGTACCGGCAGTATCACCTTTTAGCCCTGGATCGGTTTCAGTAATCTCAAGCTCAACGAAATTAGGTGGTTGTACGTTAATCGGGTTACCTTCCCACAGAGTAAGCGTACATACGTCTTGCTCAACTAACCACTTTTCAGCTTCACCGACGGCTTTTGCATCCGCGGCAACTTGCTCAAAGGTTTCATTGTTCATGAAGTGCCAGAACTCACCGTCGTTATAAAGGTATGCCAACTCCAGTTCAATTACATCGGCGCCTTCCACAGACTCGCCTGACTTAAACGTTTTCTCAACGACTTTGCCACTGATAAGTTTACGGATTTTAACACGGTTAAACGCCTGACCTTTACCCGGCTTAACCATCTCGTTTTCAACGATGGAGCATGGCTCACCGTCTTGCATGATCTTTAAGCCACCTTTGAATTCGTTGGTGCTGTAATTCGCCATAAATTTTGTATCCTTGTTTCTCAATACAACTTGATTGCCGCAATAATAAACCAATCCAAGCGGATTTTCAGGTAAAATAATGACATTAATTGTTAAATAGGGAGTCGTGCAGTGCAAACTCTTGAAGTATCAACGCGCGATGAATGGCAGCTCGAGTTGGCTAAAAGCTATAAAGATCCGCGCCAGCTGCTAACAACATTAGGGCTCGATCCCAATGCATTCAACGAGCACCTCGAAGCAAAAAAGTTGTTTTCGTTCCGTGTGCCGCGGCCCTTTGTCGAGTTGATGGAAGCTGGAAACCCACAGGACCCTCTCCTGCGACAAGTGCTACCCCTCGCTGATGAATTCACAGTAACGCCAGGGTACAGCACTGACCCACTTAATGAAGTGACCGACAAACGTGAGCATGCAGTTCCCCAAGGTCTACTTCATAAGTATGCATCGCGTGTACTACTTCTGGTTCAGGGGGCGTGCGCTATAAACTGTCGCTATTGCTTTCGTCGCCACTACCCTTATGCCGAGGATGTATTACCTCGTAAACAGTTTGAGGAGTGTGTCGAGTATATTCGTCAACATGCAGAAGTGAACGAAGTCATTTTAAGTGGCGGCGACCCGCTGTTTGCCAATGATGGTTATCTCATCGAACTCGCCGACAAATTGGCCGAACTGAAACAAATAAAGCGGCTTCGCATTCACTCTCGCCTGCCCGTGGTATTGCCACAACGTTTAACCGAGCGTCTTGCGACGCATTTAACCCAGCGCTTCGAGCAAGTGATATTGGTGATACACGCCAACCACGCTAATGAGATCGGAGGTTCGCTTAAACAGCACCTAGCAACATGGCGACAACGTGGTGTCACATTACTGAATCAAAGCGTCTTATTAAAAGCAATCAATGACGACGCAGACTCACTCTCACAACTCAGCGAAAGGCTTTTCGATGCGTCTGTGTTACCCTATTACCTACACCAACTCGACCCGGTTCAAGGAGCTGCGCATTTTGCAATTAGCGACGCGCGCGCACGTGAACTTTGGCAACAAATTAACGCCAGACTGCCTGGGTTTTTAGTCCCCAAGCTCGTTCGCGAAATTCCTAACCGAGACAGTAAAACACCCATCATGCCAAGCGAATGAGGAAAACCAAAGATGAGTGAAGCAATTGATCGCGTTGACAAACAGTTACAAGAACACCTGCGCGTACTCTATCGACAAGTTGTCGACGCGGACCAGTATTTAGATGATTTAAGAGAACAGGGCAAAGCTAAATTTGACAGTATCTTTGTTGAACAAACAGCTTTCGAAACCAAAGGCAATCGCTTTCAGCCTTATCTCCAAGAAGTGACAAAAAATGTAGAAGCCTGGCAACTGGAGCGTGACAATGAAGCGTTGTTGAAAACCATTGTCGAACAACTCCAGCTACTAACAGAGACGTTGGCGCGCCTTAAGCAGATCCGCCAGGCTGGTTAGCCTTAATTTGCTCGGAGAAGGTTTCTCTGAACCACTCTTCGAGCATCTTATGTTCATAGTAGTTAATATCTCGATTACGTTTAATCGAGGCCATACTATCCATATCAAAACCCATATCTTTTACAACAACAGAGTTCTCTTTAATAACCTGCCCTTGCGCGTCAGTTAGCTTGTAAGTCAAGTTAATACGCGGAAAATCAATAGGCCGTACAACACGAATATAAGATGTTGCGCTTTGACCAAAGGTCGGCTCGATCCGACCGGTTAAATCCACATCCGTAACCGTTACCTCAAGCGTTTGCTTTTCTGGCAATAAACTCGCTAATTCATTAAACTTCTCAGTGAAATCTTCTTTTGTCTTCTCTTGGAAACGCGACTCAATGCCCGTAGCCGGCGAAAAGTCGGTGTACTTCTCAACATCCTTGAACGTTACTTTAGCCTCGCCCGCAAACACAGACGTTGCAATAAGTGATAACGGAATCAACGATGTAACCCATATCCTTTTCATAATCACCTCCATAGGTAATTGACTCACAAGATTTGACTACAATATAACCAAAAGATTCCCTGATTACATAAACAAACAAAAAAAGAGCCCCGCAGGGCTAATGCTTGTCAGTTAAGCTAACGACTAGCATTTTTTCTAGGCGACCGCATCGGA
>NZ_CAXGLS010000070.1:0-5489 GCF_964010655.1 uncultured Idiomarina sp. | reverse complement strand
GATTGCCATCTTTTGACAATACCATGGCCATTTTGTCGCCTTTTGGAGAAAAAACAGGGCTCCCGTTGATACCAGGGAACGAGGTGACTTTCTCGCGTCGCGTGGTGTAGATATCTTGCACAAAGATTTCTGGTCGTTTGTTCTCGAAGCTTACGTACGCCAGCTTATTACCGTCTGGTGACCACGAAGGTGACATGAGCGGCTCAGGGCTACGCAGTAATACTTTCTCGTTCGCACCATCATAGTCGGCGACTAAGAGTTTATAGGGATATTGGTCGTCTTGATTCACGGTGACGTAGGCAATCCGTGTCATGAAGGCGCCTTTCTCACCCGTCAGCGCTTCATATACTACGTCTGAAATACGATGCGAGTACTGGCGGAACTGATTGCCATCAATCACGGAACTGCGGGCATCGAGGATATGGTCATTGCTTTGCACTAACTGACCATTTTTAAGCATTTGCGCGTTACCGCCGGTGATTTGACCTCGCAGTACGTCAACGAGCTGGAACTTCACCATGTATCGGTCGACCGAATAGGGTTCAACGGTCCCCATCAGCACCGCTTCGACGCCCATTTTCGCCCAGGCTGCGTAATCGAGATCTTCATCACTTGCCGGATATTGCGGCATCGCAGACTGTGGGATCGGGTTAAATTTACCGCTGCGGGTTAAGTCCGCCGCAATTACCTCTGTAAGGTTGCCAGGCGCTTCGCCTTCGCCCAACCATTTAAAGGGCACAACGCCAATCGGGCGCGCACTGTCGATACCTTCGGTAATGACAATTTCTAACACCCCGGCTCGAGCGGTCGACGTGACTGCCATAACTAAGATACATATATTTAATAACAGCTTTTTCATGGTTCACCTTACGTTTATAACTGCGGTTTAACCGTTAGTTTAATGGTACTCATTTGTTGGTAGACTTCGGGATCCTCTGATACCGGTAACGTGGTCGCTTTTAGTACCGCATTTTCGGCTGAGCGACAAACGGCGGGATCGCCCGCACCGGTGGTGACGGATTTAACAAAGCCACTGGGCGCCAAACTAATGGTCAGCTCGCACGACTTGCCCGACATCGAATCGTCTACGTTCCAATTGCGCTGGATGGTCTGTTGGATCAGCGCTTGGTATTTTTCTAGCTCGCTCAATACTTGGCGGCGACGAGCCGCTGAACGACGTTGACGCTCTTCTTCCATTTCTTTTTGCAACTGAGCTTCACGTTCTGCTGCCAAACGACGCTGACGCTCTTCTTCTTCGCGCCGCTTACGTTCTTCCTCGGCTTTACGCGCCGCCTCTTCTGCTGCCGCCTTTTTGCGTGCGGCTTCTTCTGCCTCACGTTCCGCTTGCGCGCGACGCTCTGCGGCTTGCTTAGCGGCTTGTTCTTCTTTGCGACGTTGCTCCGCCAATTGCTCCGCTTCTTTCTTGGCTTGTTGCGCACGCTTACGCGCCTCAGCCGCTTGTTGCTCTTCTTGCTTTTGCTGTTCAGCAATTTGCTCTAAGCGCTGTTGCTCACGTTCGCGCGCTTTGCGTGCTTCTGCTGCTTTACGCTCCAGTTCTTGGATGCGCTGTTGTTCGGCGCGCTGCTCAGCGGCCTTCTGATCCTTAATCCGCTGCACCTGACGTTCGACCGCTGCCTTATCGACCGAAACGGCATTCACAATTTCCTCGGGTTTGGGGTTCATCTCGCTCTGCTCGAGATTCACTTCCATTGGCGTTGGTGTGGGCGAGGAAAACTCAAAGCTCACCAGCAATACCACCGCTATCGCGACGTGAATGCCTATTGAGTAGATTAACGGTAACTTAAAACTCTCTGCTGATTTTGCCACAACTATTTATCCGCTGAATCTGTCATAAGCCCAACTGAGGGTACGCCAGCGCGTTGCAGCAGTACCATCAATTGCACAATTTGATTGTAAGACACCGCCCCATCGCCGTTCACCATCACCGGTGTTTCGGGCTCTACCTGTAAATGCGCAGCGACCAAGGTGGCGACTTCATCTGCGCTGATCGGCACATCCGGATCGGTGCCTTGATTCAAGTAGTAATTGCCTTCGGCATCGACCGAAGCGACCAACGGTGGGTTCGTATCTTTCGCTAATGGTTCGGCGGTTGCTTTAGGTAATTCAACCTTAACCCCTTGGGTAATCAGTGGTGCCGTCACCATAAAAATGATCAGCAACACCAACATCACGTCGATGTAGGGCACCACGTTGATTTCTGCGACCGGCTTGCGGCGCTTACGTGGCATCACCATCATAGTGCGTCACCTTTTACAGTTTTACCGTTAGACAAGCTCTGGCGTTGTAAAATTGCGACAAACTCATCGATAAAATTCATGTACTGATTATCGACTTTCTCAACACGGCTGGTAAACCGGTTATAGGCAATTACCGCTGGGATGGCAGCAAATAGACCCATCGCCGTTGCGATAAGCGCTTCGGCGATACCCGGCGCAACCATCGCGAGCGTCGCTTGTTTGACGGCACCGAGTGCGATAAACGCGTTCATAATACCCCATACGGTACCGAACAAGCCGATATACGGACTGATAGAGCCAATCGTTGCGAGGATACCGAGGTTAGCGTCGAGTTTTTCCAACTCACGGGCGTGGGCAACGCGCATGGCACGGAAAGCGCCTTCGACGCGTGTTTGTGAGTCGGCATTGTCGTGATTACTGAGCCGCGCGAATTCTTTAAAACCGGCATGAAACAGCAGCTCCATGCCACGACTGTTCTTCGCACGAGCAGAAATTTCTTGATACAAGCGGGCGAGGTCGACACCTGACCAAAAGCGATCTTCAAATTTGAGCGCATCGCTGTGTGCTTGCCCGATGACTTTCTTGCGCTGAAAAATCAGTACCCAGCCCCATACGGACATTGCTAACAGCATCAGCATGACCAATTTAACTAATAGACTGGCCTGCAAAAACAAATCAATAAAGGACAATTCTGCTTCCACGCTAACTCACCTCTGCTTTTATCGCTTGTAAGATACTATCGGGTATTGCGACAGCTTTCATTGCGTCTTTGTCGACACATGCGGCTTTCACTCGCGCCTGACAATGTAACGTGCCATCGGCGCCCACGACTTGCTGAGTAAACACCAACGATGCTTTCTTGACCTGTTCGACCACGACCGTGACCGTCAGTTCAGCATTAAAACGCGCTGCTGCTTGCAAGTCGAGATCGACATGCCGCACTACGAAGGCTCTATTGTGATCTAACCAGCTATCCTGTTCAATCCCTAACGACCTTAACCATTCTGTCCTTGCTCGCTCAATAAACTTGAGATAGTTGGCATAATAAACGATACCACCTGCATCGGTATCTTCGTAGTAAACCCGTATAGGCCAACTAAAATGGTTCTTTTGCATAAAAATTCCTTGAGAAATAACCGTTTCCTCCCAATACTCTGTAAAAGTATGAAAAAGTAGCGCTGATTAATTTATCAACAGACTTTTATTTATGACAAATTTGAAACATTAAAAAATCAAATTATTGTTTTGTATACAATTTTTTGTTTTGTTGCTTTTTTGTTGTGCTAATTTCGAACAATCTACAATTCTTTCATATTAGTTTTTCTAATCTGACGTTGTAATTTTTCTAGCTTGATGAGAACGCATTCAAGCGTATAATACCTACTAAATCGAGTTGAAGAGATTGGTTGTCACTTCTTCTTAGATTGTGACTTACTTTTTTTGATTACTTAAAGTAGGTTCCCTGGATTTTTAACTTCCTTCTTGTTGTTCTGTTTGCCCGTTCCGTTTGGTTCGGGCTTTTTTTTACTCAAAATTTACCCTTTACGATGTTATCGTTACGACTCACTGTCAGGCTTAAGCCCAAAATGCTGATAGGCACGCGGTGTTGCAATACGTCCGCGCGGTGTGCGCTGTAAGAATCCCTGCTGAATAAGATAGGGTTCCAGTACATCCTCGATGGTGTCCTTCTCTTCGCCTATCGCTGCAGCCAGGTTATCCAGCCCCACCGGTCCGCCTAGAAACTTTTCCATAATCGCCAACAACAGCTTTCTATCCATGTAATCAAAGCCCGCTTGGTCGACATCCACCATGGTCAGTGCGGCACTGGCAACATCTTGGTTGACCTTACCGTCGGCTTTGACTTCGGCGTAGTCACGTACCCGGCGTAACAAGCGGTTAGCAATACGAGGCGTGCCGCGTGAGCGACGGGCGATTTCTTGTGCGCCGCCGACATCCATATTGACGTTCATATAGTGCGCTGAGCGCTTGATGATTTCGGTGAGCTCTTCAACTTGGTAGAACTCCAAGCGCTGCACAATGCCAAAGCGGTCGCGTAGCGGCGAGGTGAGCGCACCGGCTCGAGTCGTCGCACCGATGAGTGTGAATGGCGGCAAATCAAGCTTAATAGAGCGAGCGGCGGGACCTTCGCCAATCATAATATCGAGCTGATAGTCTTCCATGGCCGGATAAAGGATCTCTTCGACCACCGGACTGAGTCGATGGATCTCATCGATAAACAACACATCATGGGCGTCGAGATTGGTCAGCAACGCGGCGAGATCACCTGCTTTCTCGAGCACCGGTCCCGAGGTGGTTTTGATGTTCACATCCAGCTCGTTCGCAACAATATTGGCTAAGGTCGTTTTACCCAAACCAGGCGGTCCAAAAATCAACAAATGGTCCAGCGCCTCTTCGCGCTTGCGCGCCGCCTCGATAAAAATTTCCATTTGTTCGACGACGTGCTTTTGGCCCGTGTAATCGGCGAGCTTTTTCGGCCGAATGGCACGGTCAATGGCTTCATCATCGCCTTGCACATCGGCTTCTATAATGCGGTGACTGGGGATGTGATCTGCTTCAATCATAACCTGTTCCAAAGGGCCTTTGGCCTATTAAGATAACTGTTTCAACGCACTACGAATAAGCGTTTCGCTGCTTTCGCCAGACTGATACACGGCTTTAAGTGCTTTTTCTGCGTGTGCCGGCTTGTAACCGAGCGCCAGCAAAGCACTGAGCGCATCAGCACGGGCATCTGCCGGATGTACAATGGTATCGCCACTGATATTATCGAGCGGTGCGGCATCGGTCGCTGGCGTGCTAGAGCCTTGCCAATCTTTTAAGCGATCACGCATTTCAATAACGAGGCGCTCGGCTGTCTTTTTGCCCACGCCGGGCAGTTTGACCAAACGACTGACATCATTCTGATTCACCGCCCAGACAAACTCGTCGGCGTTCATACCAGATAATATCGCTAGCGCCAATTTGGGCCCGACGCCCTGAGTCTTTATTAAGAGTCTAAATAAACTCCGTTCGGCAAGCGAATTAAAGCCATACAGCAATTGAGCATCTTCGCGTACTACAAAATGAGTTACCAAAGTAACGGGCTCGCCCGTGGCGGGTAATTGATAAAAACACGTCATTGGCAACTGGATCTCATAGCCGACCCCTTGCACATCCACTAACACCTCGGGAGGTTGCTTGCTGACTAATGTGCCACGAATCTGTCCGATCACA
>NZ_CAXGLS010000069.1:0-5988 GCF_964010655.1 uncultured Idiomarina sp. | reverse complement strand
ATCTCAACCTATCATTTTGATGGTATCCGTGCGCCGCATTGGGTGTTGATCTGCGCCGCGGACGATGACTTTATTTATATCAATGACCCGGACTACGACACCTTACCCTGGGAGTCACCGACCGAACGTCAGTATTTGCCGATTCCAATAGCGACTTTTAACAAGGCGTTTGGATTCGGCGGCCGTAAACAAAAGGCCGCCGTGATTGTGGGGCGCGTCGATTAGTCGACGCTACTAATTTGCCAAACCGACACACTGCCACTGACTTCGTTACCGACCACCAACAGCGGTTTGCCTGTCGCGCTGTCGGCGGCAGGTACAAAGACCATACCCTCAGGCGCGAGATCACCGATACCGTCATCCACTGATAAGCCTTCCGTTAAGTCACGGTTGATAACATAATCAACGAACTGGGCGTTGTAAGGGTTAGTTACATCATAAACCATGATGCCGCCCATACGCTCCAAGCCGATAAACGCATAGGTACGAGAACCGATTTGACCTAAGGTTAACGCTTCTGGTTCAGGCCCTTTGTTTGAAGAACGCGAGTCACCTTCGTTCTCGTCGTCGTTATTGTTAAATGCGTTGCCATGCACTGAAGCCGTGATCCGTTCAAAATCGTCACCGCTGTCAAATACCGGCAAACCATTTTGATCCCAAATAGTAAACGAGCGTGAGCCATAGGCATATAGCGTTTCATATTCGCCATCGTTGTCGGTATCCCCAAGGGCTTTAGTCACTGTAAGGCGACCCAAAGGAAAGGCTGTAAAGTTTACGTCTTTAGGGTCATCACCGGCTAACGTTTCGAGTTCGCTGCCGGCTGCATAATCTAAATCACGCGCCTGAGCTTCATCAGTGTAGGCTAGACAGCCATCGTCACTGTCATAGTCTTCTCCGCCTGCTGCAATACAGGCCGCTTCGTCTTCGACCTCAAAAAAGTACTCGCGTGCATCGCCCTCGTTAGCGGTGACTAAAAACGTGGCATTGTTCCATTGATAATGAGCGATCGAGTCCGGCATATAGATGCCTTTTAAGTTATCGTATTGCCCAAAACTCACGGTGCCATCTTCCATGGTGTCAATCTGATACGAGCTCCAATCCTTAAAGCCCAAGCCGACAATCTCAATTGAATTATCGGATAAATCAACCACCGCGAGACCGTTGTTTTCTTGTAAGGTCACATAGGCACGGTCATTGGTCGCAGTAATATATTCGGGTTCTAAATCTTGCGCGACCGTGGTTTCGATAAGGTTACCATTGATGGTGCGACCCGACGGGTTAGGGAAGTGCATACCCAGCGCTGCGAGATCCGCCTGCTGGCCATTAAAACCCTGAAAATTTAACTGCGCGACGGTGGCATTCTCGATTCCTGAGCCTGCAAGTGTGATCACAGTGATTGAACCCTCTGGGTCGACTGAGTAGTCGCCATTAGGCTCACCTTCATTAGCAACGAGGACGCGGGTACCATCCGGAGTAAAAGTGACCATATCGGGTAAAAAGCCCGCCTCGATTGAGCCGCTGTACGTAGCCGTACCTTGTGCTAGCTCATAGAACAAGATTTCGCCACGTACGCCATGATCCGCCTCCATCGCGACCGCCAACCAATCGCCATGGACGGCGATACTATTGGCACCCTGCAACGTTTTACCATTAACGTCGGTTTCTAGCATTAATGCGGTGCTGGTGAGATTATCTAGTGTAAGTGGGGTGTCGCTTGCCGTCGTCGGAAGCTCTGCGGCATCCATGATTTCAACCGTCGGCGTGGCGGCGGCGCTGTTAATCGCAAGAAACTGCTGGCGCGCGCTATCATATTGCACGATCTCAGCCGCACCTGCGGGATCATCCGGATTTAATACAGTACGTGCAACTAAACTCAGTGAGATTCCGTTAGCTGCGTTTTGACCATCCTCGCCTGCAGGTCCTTGAGGACCTTGAGCGCCTGTCGCACCGGTATCGCCGTCGTCACCCTCGAGCGCACATCCCGAAAGCGCGATGACTAAACAGCTGGCAAGTAATGTATATTTTGTTTTAATTGTCTTCATACAATGTTCCTAGCAATGGTTAAAAAGCTTTCTTACGCTAAGCGTGTTATGTGACCTCTTAACTGCACCCGTGCGACGCTTTGATGACAGTTTGGCGAACAGTTAAGACAAGGTTAAATTGAAGTTCAAACTGATCGGTTTTACTTTATAGATGCGTAGCCCTTAACTAGATAAGAAACAAACACTGGTATAAGGAAGGTCTAATGAGCTCTGCATTTGATGATTTTGAACTGAAAGGACACAAACTCGAAAATCGTTTTGTTGTCGCACCTATGACCCGCACCAGTGCGGATAAAAAAGGTAAGCCCACCGAGCTGATGGGTGATTATTATGAGCGCTTTGCCAAAGGCGGCTGGGGCGTGGTCATCACCGAAGGTATCTACACCGACCAGCAAGCCAGTCAGGGCTATGAAAACCAACCTGGACTGACCGATGCACCTCAAACCGACGCATGGAAAGAGGTTGTAGAGCGTGTACACAAACATGACTGTTTGTTCATCGCTCAATTGATGCACGCGGGTGCGCAAATGCAGCACAATGAATACACCGATGAACCTATCGCGCCGAGCGCAGTGAAGCCGAAAGGCGAACCGCTCGATCTGTATGGCGAGAGCGATGGTTGGAAAGAGCCAAAAGCGATGGGTGAAACCGAATTTGATGCTGCTATGCAAGGTATCATCGGCGCCGTTAACCGTGCTAAAGAAGCCGGTTTCGATGGTATCGAGTTGCATGCGGCTAATGGCTACCTACTCAACGAATTTTTAAGCGACCACTTTAACCAGCGCGAAGATCAGTGGGGCGGAGGTATGGCAAAACGGCTGAAGTTTGTCGAAATGGTCGTCAAAGCCGCAAAATCAGCCGTTGATGACGACTTCATCGTGGGCATTCGTGTGGGTCAAATTACTGTGACCGATCCCGACTACCAGTGGCCAGAGGGCGAAGACGGTATGATCCGTATCGTGAAAGGCTTGAAAGAAGCCGGCGTCGACTATATACATACCACAGACACCAGCGTTGACCGTAAACCGTTTAAAGACGGCAGTAACAGTACGCTTGCAGAAGTCGTGCAAGACTTCAGCGACATTCCGGTTATCGTCAATGGTGGTATTGATGAGAGCAATTACGAACATATTGCAGCGCATTACGAAAACGGTTTGCTCGCTATTGGTAAAAAAGCACTGGCGAACCCCGACTTACCGCATCGGTTAAAGAAAGGGGAAACCATCGAGGATCTCGACTTTGCCATGTTGCAACCCATTGCAACACTCGAAAACGAATGGAAATGGCGCGACGAGCACGATAAGCACGTCAAGTAAGGAGAAATGATGAAACACGTAGCGGTTATCTTATCAGGTTGCGGTGTCTTTGATGGCGCCGAAGTCAACGAAGCCGTACTGACATTGTTGCACTTAGAGAAGCAGGGTGCTAAATATTCAATATTCGCACCCGATGTGCAACAAATGCATGTTGTCGACCACCTAAAAGGTGAAGCCAGTGGCGAGCAACGCAACGTATTGACCGAGTCTGCTCGCATTGCGCGCGGCGACATTAAGCCACTTTCAGAGCTAAACGCGGCGAACTTTGACGCGTTGATTCTGCCAGGTGGGTTTGGCGTTGCGAAAAACCTATGTAACTTTGCCGAGAAAGGCGCCGACTCAACCGTTAACGCCGAAGTACTTGCGGTGGGTAAAGCCTTTAAAGACGCTAAGAAACCCGCAGGCTACATGTGCATTGCACCGGTATTGCTGCCACACGTTTACGGTAAAGGCGTAAAAGGTACCATTGGCACCGATGCCGATACCGCCAACGCATATAACCAGATGGGTGGCGAACATGTGGACTGCAGCGTGCGTGATATCGTCGTTGATGACGCTCACCGCGTGGTCACCACACCGGCATACATGTTGGCAGAATGCCTGCTCGATGCCGATGAAGGTATCAAAAAGCTGGTTGAAAAAGTATTGTTTATGGCCGCATAACGCGGAACTGTAAAATAAATTTGTTAAGTGCTTAATATTTCGGCGGTTGCGCTGTCTAAGAGATAGCGCAACACGCGCGAATCAGGTACAATGTACTTTGCTTTGGGGCTGATCTGGATTCGACGGGATACACGAAACCCAAGGTGCATGCCGAGGTGAGGCTGGCCTCGTAAAAAGCCTCAACGTTATAGTTGCAAACGACGACAACTACGCTCTAGCGGCTTAATAACCCGCTAAGCCCGTCCCCCAGCGCTTTGTCTACGAGACTGGATCAGGATGGCTCGACCTAAGGTAGACTCGCGTGGATGCTTTGTCCGGAGCTGAAGCGTTAAACTTAATCGGACTCGCCAGTAGTTGAAGCCTGTCAGTCGGCGTCATGCTGGTTAATAAAAAGACTGAATAAGCATGTAGGACCGAGGATGTAGGTATTGCGGACGCGGGTTCAACTCCCGCCAGCTCCACCAATTCCATAAAAAGGGGATGTCTCACGACATCCCCTTTTTTCTTTCTAAGTCACGTAAAATAAGGCTTTCAAAGGTGTTTGCTTTCCCAGCTTATCCCAAGAAAACCAGCTCCAGCCTGAGTTTTTAGTATTCCAATTTGTATTCCAAGCGATTTTGGGTAAACTCTTTGGAATACATCGAAGGGAGATATGCTTATGGCGCGCTCTACTATTGGGCTCACGGATACAGCCGTCAGACAACTCAAACCTAAAGACAAGGACTACGTTAAGTCCGATGGGAAAGGCTTACAGCTGCGAGTGAGAGTGAATGGTTCTAAGCTTTGGAACTTCAATTACATTCACCCGACGACAAAGAAGCGCGTGAATATGGGGCTGGGTAGCTACCCCGATATGAGCCTTAAAAAAGCCCGTGAGCTCACAGAAGCTGCTAGAAGCCAAGTTGCTGAAGGTGTAGACCCTAAGCTTGCCAGAGAGGAAGAAAGAGCGGCACAACGCTACTCAGAGAACGCGACTTTGAGAAAAGTTGCTGAAGAATGGTTCGAGGTTAAAAAAAGTGAGGTGACTGCTGACTACGCTGATGATATTTGGCGGTCGTTAGAACTACATGTATTTAACCGTTTAGGTGAAACGCCGGTTAGCCAGATAAGCGCTCAAACGGTCATTGATGTATTACGACCGGTTGAGAAAACAGGGCGGTTGGAAACCGTTAAGCGTGTAATCCAGCGGTTAAACGAGATAATGAATTACGCTGTCATTAAAAAATTAATTACTGGAAATCCAATCGCTGCCATCAAATCTGCGTTCAAGAAGCCCAAGAAGCAGCATTTACCGACAATTACAGCAAAAGAGCTTCCTGATTTTTTAAGAAAGCTCCACGAAACCAACGTCACGTATATTACTCGCCAGGTTATTAAATGGCAGTTGCTGACAATGACCAGGCCATCTGAAGCGGCTGGCGCTAAATGGAGCGAGATCCAATGGCTTGATGACGGCCAAGCAAATTGGGTGATTCCGGCTGAACGGATGAAAAAGCGTCGTCAGCACACCGTCCCCCTGTGTGAACAAGCATTGAAGGTACTGGACGACATGAAGAGTGTAAGCGAACAGTACGAGCATATATTTATCTCGCTAAGAAAGCCGCAAACACCCATTAACAGCCAAACGGCCAATATGGCGCTAAGACGTATGGGTTACCAGGATAAACTCGTTAGCCATGGTTTGAGGGCTTTAGCCAGCACCATTATGAACGAGGAGGGCAAAGATCCTGACCTGATCGAATCAGCGCTGGCGCATGGTGATCCTAACCAAGTGCGAAGTGCTTATAACCGTGCGGATTACCTTGAGCGTCGCCGTGAATTGATGCAGTGGTGGGGGGGGTATTTGGATGAGGCTTTTAGAAAAGATGCCGGCAGCTTTTAACTTAGAAGGTGTCTGCTGTTTTTTAGCTGCCGGAGGCGGAATCGATAAGATCTAATAACTTATTGTTTTATAGTGGATAAAAAAT
>NZ_CAXGLS010000068.1:0-6918 GCF_964010655.1 uncultured Idiomarina sp. | reverse complement strand
GGCGAATCGGCGTACATAATCCCGATAGCCTCCCCGTCAGCTGGCAAACGTGGATAGGCACTATCGACTCGCGCCCTATTCCATGTCTTTCGTTGCCCATGCATCACTTACCGACAAATAATCCAACAGCCTCTGCCAATAACTTTCAACAGGCGCGATCATTTGCCGAACTGCAACATGAAACCCTAAACACCCAGGCCCCCCTAACTGAAGCGCTCTCCTGGATGTTAAAGAAAGCAAAGCAGGGGGATGAATCATCACTGGAGGAACTGTCCAGCGCCCTCAACATGAGTGCTTCGACGTGTAAGCGACTACTCGCCTCACAAGGCATGAACTTTAAACGACTGGCAGACTATGCGCGGCTGAAATATTTCCTCTACCACTCAGAGGCTAAACCGCACACGCAAGCGGAACTCGCCGCTAAACTTGGCTACAGCCACGCAAACAACCTCAGGCGAGCCCGCCGACGCTGGCTCGCCAGTTTTTAAGCGTTTAGTCCACCTCACTGACACGGTATCCGGTTTCCTCAAGCAGCGTCAGTACGCCCTCATCACCCACTAGATGACCCGCACCGACCGCGATAAACGCGCTATCGCTTTGGTTATCTGTGGCGAGTTTAGCGATCCATTCGCGGTTACGTTTATAGAGCAGTTCTTCAGCCATTTGCGGAGGCATTGAGTCGTTTAATAGCTTGCCGAGTGCGGTTAAGTCGCCCTGCTGCCAACTAGCGATAATGCCATCTAGAACCTCATTAACCTGGTCAATTTCAGTCAACGTTTGCTCAATAATCTCTTGCTCACCTACATCACTTTGCGCCTGCACCAACGCATTGATCTGACGCTCAACTGTTTCCAAACTTTTAATAGGCACGCTGTTGGCATCTGCAAATTGCTCAATTTTACTTTCGACGCCCGCCTCTTGCGCATAGCCTGCGTGGTTAACTGCAGTAGCAACTAACACAATTTGTGCGAACCAGGCATTGAGTGGGTTGAGGTTTTGCTCTGGGATGCCATATTGTTGAGCGACCTGTGTAAACGCCTGCCAAGTTTCACTATCAACGTTCTCTTCTAGCGTGCCTTGTGAGCGCATCGCATGAGCCATAAACGCCGCTTGTGCATTCTTTAATTTTTCTGGTGCTATTTCCATCCAGATCACTTCACTTTGAGCCAGTGCATCTTGTGCCTGGTCAGAAAGTGCAAAACCGTCTCCCTTCGCGGCATGCACCGTACCCATGATCCAAAGTGTCTTGTCGCCCTGCACGGCCTTATAAAAGACCTCCGCCGAGCTGAGCGTACTCCAGAGCAATGCTAATAACGTAACGATGACGATTTTTAATTTCATGATATGTATCCTTTATTTTTATTCTTTGCGATCAGCGTTGGGTAATGAATAAGATTAATGCCACACCAATAAACATTCCCACCACCAAAGTCACCAAGAGTGGCAGCGCATCGAGCCAGGTTGGTCGCTGTGTATGATTGGTTTGTTCGGTGGAAGGTTCACTCCGCACACTGTTGTCGGCATCCTCGACCAACTCCTCGCGTGCGAGTTGGCATACCGCACACAGTGCCTGCACGGTGTCTTTTGAGCCAATACCGTCGCGCTCGACCCGCTGGATTGTACGCAAGCTGACACCACATGCGTCGGCGAGTTGTTGTTGCGTCCAGTCCCATTGTGAGCGACAGGCGATTACTTTGTCTTGATTGATACGCATAACCTACCCCAGCAACCAAAGCGCCAGCTTTGCGCTCAAAAAGCCAGCCGCCAAACCAATCACAAAGAACGATAAAATCAGTTTCCATGAGCCTTTTTGGCCCTTTAACGACGATTGCGACTCGGTTCGAACCACATCGTCACCCAACAATAAGTCGCAACGAATGGTTGATAATAAAAAGCCACCTACATCAAAATGTACTTTAAATGTCTCGTCCTCAATCAAAAATTCGTGAGTGCTTGATAAGCCAAAATTGCGTCGACTACTTACGCACTCGCCATCAACAAATACTTCTTCTTTCGCTGAAATCCCACTGGCACGTGCTTCAATAACATGCCCTTCGTACTCAAACTTAAATTCAAAATTTAAGTGTAATTTTTTTAGTAATGACCCTTTCATGTGAAATATCCTTTAATCGCCTTATTGCAGGAAGAACACTAGCAGTCGAATGCAGAAGTGCCTACGCCAGGCGCGTGGCAGTCATATGTCAGGCATACGACAGGCCACTGTCACCTTGCTGACACATGCTCATCAAGCACGATGACTTTGGCTTTGAGCGGCATCACTTCAAGCATATTCAAGAAGCGTGTTAGCGCTGAATGAGAAGACACATCGCCCATTCCCCAACTGGCATTACCATAGCCCCACGGAATCATAACTTGGCACTCGAGTTCATTGGCAGCAGTAATGGCATCCTCAGGCGTCATATGCACATAGCGATACCACTTAGGGCTGGTCGGCGAATAATAGGAAGCAATCGGGAGTAAGCAAACGTCGATTGCACCATAGCGCTCGTGGATATCACGAAAGTGCTCAGAATAGCCGGTGTCACCCGCATAAAATAATGTTTTACCTTGACTCTCGATCAACCAACCATTCCATGAAACGCGCTCATTATCTTCATATATAAATGGAACGTAGGTACGACTACTAAAATGATGAGCGGGTAACGCGGTAATAGTCGTACCCCGCGTTTGATTACTCAATGTGTCCTCAGAAAACCAACCCATTTCGGTAATGTGTGCCCCTATTGCAGGGAATTTTTCCCCCATACGCAATGGCACACGATAGCTAGGATGGTCACCTATGGACTCGACATCCGATTTATTAAAATGATCATAATGCAGGTGGGAGTATAAAACAGCGTCGGCTTGACTTACCTGTTCAACCGATAAATTCGGCAGATGAGAACGGTACTGACCATTAAACCAAGCGTGCAACCAATTAATGGGCCAATCAAATTCATCAAAAACTGGATCGGTGATTATCGTCGCATCACTCGGTGTTTCAATTTGAAAAAGCGCATGCCCGAACCACGTTACCTTGAAGGCTTCATCATATGAAGATTGTAAATAAGGTCCCGTGTAACGGCAGGCTTCATCAGTGCATTGAATATCGGCACGCTCACGGTAGCAGTCCGTTTCACACGTAGCAGGATACTGTTTTTCACCGGGATCTAGGTTTTCAAAACGATGGTCATTCGGATGCTCTATTTGTTGTTCCGAATTAATCACTTGAATAGTATTCGAGGTACACCCGGTAACGAATAAAACAATAAAAGAAAAAACAAATAAAACGCGGCTCATAGCTGATTATCTGATGATTATTATGCGTTGTATCATCGCACATCACATAATGTTGAGTCATTGTTAAAATGTAACTAAATACGATGTGTACGTTCAGATAGAAAGGCCACGACACAGCCCACTAGCAAACCCCAAAACGCACTACTGATACTAAAAAATGACACATCAGCCACAGTAACAATGAACGCGATTGCCGCCGCATAAGCACCTGATGTACTGCTAAAGGCGCGTTGCAGATTCTGCGTAATCACCGGCAATAATGCTAAGCCAGCCAGCGTGGCCGTTGCCGCTTGCGGCATCATCATGAATAGGCTCACGATAAGTGATCCTGCAAGCCCCATCAGAATATAAAATCCTCCGGCAGCCACTGCCGCTTTATAGCGCTGCGCCGGATCGGGGTCTGCATCCTCTGTTTGGCAAATCGCCGCGGTAATTGCCGCGAGGTTTATCGCAAAAGCGCCCAGCGGCGCCAGTAGCAACCCCGCTAAACCGGTGGTTGTGATAAGTGGCGATGTCGGCGGTGCGTAACCATTGGCACGCAGCATCATCACGCCGGGAACGTTTTGTGAAACCATCGTGACGACAAATAACGGAATGCCAACGCCAATGAGCGCAGGCCAGCTGAAGTCGGGCCACACCCAAATCCACTGCGGTGCTTCCACCATTAGCGATTGCTCATTAAGCTTGCCCGTAAAAAACGGTAATGTGATAGCCGCCAGCAGTAACCACAAAAAGACCCATCGCGGTGTATACGCACGGCAGATAAAGTAAATGATGATGAGACCACCCGCGATAATGGGAAACGAAATAAGCGCCGGCAGAATTGCACTCACAAACTTAAGTAGTATGCCTGCCAAAATAGCCGCCGCAACATGACTAGGCACCCATTTCATCATCCGGTCAGCAAGACCACTAACTCCAAACACAACAATCAAACTAGAGGAAAAAACAAAAACCCCGACCGCCTCAGCCACCGTTAAACCACTGAGTGAGCCAATCAGCAACGCAATGCCCGGTGTTGACCAAGCCGTCAGTACGGGGGCTTTGTAATATAATGATAATGCGATCGTTGAAATGCCCATCGCCAGCCCAACGGCTAGCAACCAGGCACTTTGCAGTGCGGGCGATGAGTCCAGTTGCGATGCTGCTTCGAGTATCAGTACAACAGCACTGCTATAACCGACAAAGACAGCCGTCGCGCCTGCTGATACTTGGCTCAGTAAACGAATCATGGTGTTTCTTAATGCCCCATAGTGCGTTATAACGTACAAAGTTAATCATAAGATAACAGCGTGCGTTATAACGCACAAACACTAAACCATAAACATTTGATAAATCATGCAAAATAATCATCACACTGTGGCGCGCCGATTAAAAAAACTGCGCAAAGATAAGGGTTGGAGCTTAACAGCCTGCGCCGAACACACCGGTGTCAGCAAGGCCATGCTCGGACAAATCGAGCGGCAAGAATCCTCGCCCACACTCGCGACGCTTTGGAAGTTGGCTACTGGTTTCAATGTATCTCTGTCATGGTTACTCAACGATGAGCAGCAGCCCATGACATTTGATTTTGCGCATGAGCGTATTCAAGTCGAGCGTCTGCTGGCATTTGATCCTCAGACCCAGCAAGAGGTGTACAAATTGTGCATGGCTGAAGGGGCACAGAGCCACTCCGACGCCCACCGCCGCGGCACCTTCGAAATGTTGTATGTACAGTCAGGTGTACTCGATGTTGTGGTAGGTGAAACACAGGCAACCATCAAAGCCGGTGACGCGTATCGCTTTGACGCCGCCCAGCCGCACAGTTACATCAATCGGTACTCAGGTAAAACTGAGTTTGTGGCGGTGATAAGTTATGTTTAACATGATGAACTTTCCGCCTTTTTAAGCGTAAAGCTAACTATGGCTTTCTACTTTTGTTGAAATTATGTCAAGGCAACCTCTCGCGTGTTACCTGCGTTGTATCCTTTGCTCGTTGATCTTCGCACTTTCATATAGCGCCCAGGCTATCTCATCAACCTTTGACCATAGCCATGCGCTGTTCAATCAAGTGTTAAAGCGCCACGTCGTCGTATTCGATAATCAGCATAAATCAGCGGTTGATTACCAAGCCATTGCTAAGCAACGTGGTCCCCTAAAGGAATATTTAGCAGAGCTGTCGGCAGTCACCCCACAACAGTACACGTCTTGGACCCCCGATCAGCAATTGGCGTTTTTAATCAATGCGTACAATGCCTTCACTATCCAGTTAATTATCCAGAATATCGATGCATTTAATAGCGGTGAAGCCCAGTCAATCCGTGATTTGGGTAGCTTTTTTAAAAGCCCATGGGAGCAGTCATTTTTTAAGTTGCTCGGCAAACAGCGCACTTTGGACTGGCTTGAACATGAAAAAATCCGCGTCGATTTCAATGAGCCACGCATTCATTTTGCGCTCGTCTGCGCGGCAGTCAGTTGTCCCAAGTTACGCAGTGAGGCCTATCAGGCGAATCAATTAGACGAGCAACTCGAAAATCAAACCCGATTGTTTTTAAGTGATCGCGATAAAAATGGTGTTGATGAAGCGGGGATCTATCTATCTAAAATCTTCAAATGGTACGGGGACGACTTCAATGATGTCCAACGCTATCTGAACGATTATGCGAGCTATCTCACAGACTCCGTTACGCGACAAAAGTCGCTGAAATCATCTACACTTCCTATACGATATACAGATTATAATTGGTCGCTGAACAAAAAATGACGTCAAATAACGTCATAACTTGTTAAAAAGGTGTAGTCTATGGTACAACAACTTTTTTAGAACGATTATTACAGTTTAGGCTTAAACAATGTATTTTATCTTCTCAGATTCCGAGACAGCTCGGTTCGAGCAATTATGTAAAAAAGCCCTCAACTTAGACGTTAAACCACTCCAGCTAGACTCAGTGGTGCATCAACCACAAGCGTGTCTCGTGCTTGAATTAAAAAGCTCCATGACACTCCTACTAGATATCTGTGAGCACCTAAAACAGCAAGATTTTGAGGGGTTGGTTTATGTGTTGTCAGAAGCACTCGACAAACGCCAAGACACACTCATGCACAAAGTGTTGACCTCTTATGGTCTTGACGCGTACATCGTCAACGGGCGCGAAAGCACCGAACAAGCACTTGAGTGGGTATGTCAGCACAGTACCGACTCCCGCTCTCGCTCAGTACCCCAAGAATCACTCTACGATAAAGAGTTGATACATGAACTTGTTGTTGCGGGAAAAATGACGGTTCATTATCAGGCGCAATTTCAAAGTGATTCGCTTGAACTGGTCGCATTTGAAGCGTTGGCAAGGTTGTATCACGAGGGTAAATCAGTCCCGTTAAACGAAGTGTTTGATGTAATCCATGAGCGGAGCCTCTGGTCATACTTAACTCAGTCGACGCTCAAAAACTCTTTAGAGACGCATCACTTGTTATTTGAGCGCTACCCTCACGCCAACCTAGCAATTAATTTATCAGCTAAAGAGCTAAGCGAAGAAAGCTTTTCTGACCAATTTAAAACTTTTTTGAACGATTCCCCCATAGCTCACCCTCGGCTTATGTTTGAGTTGACGGAGACCGAGCTTTACTCAACCCGTTCAAGCG
>NZ_CAXGLS010000067.1:0-7588 GCF_964010655.1 uncultured Idiomarina sp. | reverse complement strand
ACGCGGTCCGGGTCCTGGCTGCACCGGTTCGTTCAGTGTAATACCGGCTTGTTCCGCGAGGTATTGGTAGACTTGATACTGCTTTGAGGGCTGATCGTCCGACACGAGAAACAGGCGATGCCGATGCTGCGGAAAGCGCACCAAATGATAAATAAAGCTCGCCACGTCATCTTGATGAATGCGGTTGGTCCAGCTGTCACGCAAGGTGGCTTTGCCCGCTTGCAGCTGTTTGCGCATAAAGTCACGTCCTTCGCCGTAAATACCACTGCACCGTAATATCGTTGAGGGCACGGGTAAGTCGCGAATTAAGTGCTCGGCTTGTAACAGCAGTTTACCGGAGTCGGAGTCGGGGGCGGTGGGTGAGGATTCATCTACCCATTCACCTTCGTGCTGGCCGTACACGCCGGTACTGGACACATAAATCACGTAGGGTGAGTAATCGAGTTCACTGATGATCTGTTGTAAGTGTTGACACGGCACGACATAACCTTGACGATACCCTTCTTTGGAGTATTCGCTGGGTGTTAATGTGACGACCACGAGATCGATTTTACCGTGCGCGTTAAACAAACTGCGCAGGTCTTGCTCGTTGCTGGCATCGGCACTGACGGTCTCAACACCGGGGATCAGTGGCTTGTCGTCGGGATGTCGGCACGCGCCAATCACATGATGCTGTTCGGCGACCATGAGACGGGCACTGCGTTGGGCGATATCGCCATAACCTAATAAGAGTATATTCATGGGCTTCATCTTAAAGATTATCTGCGACGCTGTCCAAATAATCGAGAATACCTTCTGCCGCGGTACGGCCCTCGGCTATCGCTGTGACCACCAGGTCCGCACCGCGTACCATATCGCCCCCGGAAAAAACCTTGGGATTACTGGTTTGCATGGCAAAGCGGCCCATGGCATCGGGCGTTGCGGTGGCAAGCACGGTGCCCCACTCGCTCAACTCGACCTGGTGTGCGTCGAGCCACGCCGGTGGGTTCGGTTGATAGCCAAAGGCGATCAACACCGCCGTCGCTGGCATGATAAATTCCGAATCGGGTACGGGTTGCGGACGCCGACGCCCTTGCTCATCGGGCTGACCCAGTTCAGTTTTGACCATTTTTACGCCCGCGACGTGCCCCGCCTCGTCCGAAACTATCGCTAACGGCTGTAAATTAAATTCAAATTGCACGCCTTCCTCACGCGCATTTTGCACTTCGCGACGCGAACCGGGCATATTGTGCTCGTCACGCCGATAAGCACACACGACCGAAGCCGCGCCCTGCCGGATGGATGTCCGCACGCAGTCCATCGCGGTATCGCCACCGCCCAACACGACGACCTGTTCATCTTTGACGTCAATTAACGGATAGTCGGGCATGGGGCTGTCGAGGAGTCGTTGGGTGTTGCCAATCAAAAACGGTAATGCCGGATAGACACCGGGGGTGTCCAAACCTTCAAGTCGCCCATCAAGGGCTTTATAGGTGCCTAAGCCTAAAAACACGGCGTCATTTTGTGTCATGATGTCGTCAAAATTAACGTCCTTTCCAACATCAACACCGAGTTTAAAGTCGATACCCATGTCACTGAAGATCTCGCGCCGTAGTTTCAGTACGTTTTTATCGAGCTTAAACGGCGGAATGCCATAAGTGAGTAGGCCACCGATTTCGGGATAACGGTCATACACCACGGGTTTGATGCCGTTACGCACCAGCACATCGGCACACGCAAGCCCGGCTGGACCGGCACCTATAATGGCGACTTTTTCCGACCGTGCTTCCACTGCACTTAAATCGGGTCGCCAACCCTGGGCAAAGGCTTGGTCGACCATTTGCTTCTCGATGCTGCCAATGGTGACCGCGCCGAAGTCATCGTTGAGTGTACAAGCCCCCTCACACAGCCTATCTTGCGGACACACGCGTCCGCAGACTTCGGGTAAGCTGTTGGTTTTGTGCATCAGCTCGGCGGCTTCAAATACACGCCCCTCGTTCGCCAACTGCAACCACTGCGGAATGTAATTATGCACTGGGCACTTCCACTCACAATAGGGGTTGCCACAATCCAGACAACGGTCGGCCTGACCTTGCAGTTGCACATCGGTCATGGGTTCATAGATTTCTTTAAATTCGATACGGCGCGACGCCACCGGTTGCTTGGGTGGGTCGATGCGCTGTACGTCTAAAAATTGATATACGTTTTTATTCATTACATCACCTGCACACGTAATTCGGCGGTCGAGCGGGCGCGATGCCCTAAGATCGACGCCATATCGGCGGACTTGGGTTTTACGATAACGAACTCGTTGACCCGAGTATCGAACTCGGTCAACAGCATACGTGAGTACTCACTCTGCGTTGCTTCGTGATGTTCATTGATGAGTCCGCGCAGATGTTCTTTAATGATGGGTTTATCCACGGCAACGGCTTCGACCAGCTCGGTGTTTAGACGGCGATGCAGGTCGCCGTGTTTGTCGCGTAAATACGCAAAGCCGCCGGTCATGCCCGCGCCAAAGTTAATTCCGCATTCACCTAGCACAACGACGATACCGCCGGTCATGTATTCGCAACCATGGTCGCCAACACCCTCAACCACGGCTGTCGCGCCTGAGTTACGCACCGCAAAGCGTTCACCGGCACACCCGGCTGCATAGAGTTGTCCGCCAGTCGCGCCGTATAGGCAGGTGTTGCCCATAATGGTGGCGTCGTGACTGGAAAACGTGACACCGGGGCGCGGTCGAATGACAATGCGTCCACCCGCCATGCCTTTACCAACATAGTCATTGGCATCGCCGGTGAGCTTCAGCTTAAGGCCGCCAGCGTTAAAGGCGCCAAAGCTTTGTCCCGCGGTTCCTAAAAAGTCGAGTTGGATAGGATAGCTTGCCATACCTTGGTTGCCGTAGCGCTTGGCGATATAGCCGCTCAGAGTAGCGCCGACGGAGCGATCGTCGTTACGGATCGGCATGGACCAGTTGCCGCCCTGCCGCTCATCGATCGCGGTCTGGGTCAGTGCCAGCAAACGTTGGTTGAGTTCGCCTTTATCATAGGGTGGATTGTTCTCAACACAGTATTTGGGGTGCTCCGAACGACTTCCTGCAGCTGCGAGCAGCGGTTCGAGGTCAATATGCTGTTGCCGTTGGGTGTCACCGGGCAAGCGCTCGAGTAAATCCACGCGGCCAATCGCATCGGTGATGCGGTTTAGGCCGAGCTCGGCTAACCATTCGCGAACCTCTTCGGCGATAAACTCAAACAACGTGACCACGCGTTCGGGTAAGCCCCGGAAGAATTCTTTACGCAAGGTTTCGTCTTGCGTCGCTACTCCAGTGGCGCAGTTATTTAGGTGACAGATACGTAAGTACTTACACCCCAGCGCCACCATCGGGGCGGTCCCAAAACCAAAGCTTTCAGCACCGAGAATCGCGGCTTTGACCACGTCGAGGCCGGTTTTTAAACCGCCATCGACTTGCAGACGAATTTTATGCCGTAGGTTATTTTCGACCAGCGCTTGATGCACTTCGGCTAACCCCAGCTCCCACGGTGAACCGGCGTATTTGACCGAGGTGAGTGGGCTCGCGCCGGTGCCACCGTCATAACCCGATACGGTAATGAGGTCAGCGTAGGCTTTGGCAACGCCGGTGGCGATGGTGCCAATACCCGGCGTGGAAACGAGTTTAACCGACACCAAAGCGTTTGGATTCACTTGCTTAAGATCGAAGATCAGCTGTGCCAGGTCTTCAATGGAATAGATATCGTGGTGCGGTGGCGGTGAAATCAGTGTAGTGCCGGGCACCGCAAAGCGTAGTTGAGCAATTTCGGCGGTCACTTTTTCGCCCGGCAACTGCCCGCCCTCGCCGGGTTTGGCACCTTGCGCGACTTTTATCTGGATAACATCGGCGTTGACCAGGTAGTGCGGTGTCACGCCAAATCTTCCCGATGCCACTTGTTTAATGCGTGAGTTTTTTGGGCTATTAAAACGTTTGGGATCTTCACCGCCTTCGCCGGAGTTAGAATGCCCGCCAATTTGGTTCATGGCTTCGGCAAGTGCTTCATGTGCTTCGGCACTGAGTGCGCCAATTGACATCGCTGCGGTATCAAATCGTGGAAACAACGCTTCCCGAGGCTCGACCTGCTTGAGCGCGATGGGTTTCGCGGCGTTAGGGTTAAGCTTTAGTAGATCACGAATATGTGCGACCGGACGTTCATTAACGTAGCGTTGATAGACGGCGTAGTCTTCGCGCTTGCCGCTCTTAACCGCCGCTTGCAGGGCTGTCACCACATCGGGGTTGTAGGCGTGATATTCTCCGCCATGTACGTATTTAAGCAGCCCCCCATGCGACAGTGGCTTGCGGTGTAACCAGGCGTGTTGGGCGATGCGTTGCAAATCTGTTTGAATGTCTTCAAAGCCGCTGCCATTGATACGCGCGGGTGCATTGACGAAGCACGCATCACGCACGTCTTGGTTAAGACCGACCGCTTCGAATAATGATGAGCCGCGGTAACCCGCTATGCTGGCGATGCCCATTTTTGAAAGAATTTTTAACAGACCTTTGTTAAGACCTTGGCGGTAGTTCATCACCGCTTGCTTTACATCCATAGTGAGCTTGCCTTGCTGCACCAGTTGCTCAACGCTCTCGTAAGCAAGGAACGGATACACCGCTGTTGCACCCAGCCCCAGTAGCACCGCCATGTGGTGCGGGTCACGGGCGGAGCCTGTCTCAACAATGATATTGGAGTCACAACGTAACTGGGCTTTTACCAAGGCTTGTTGCACTGCCCCGACCGCCATTGGCGCGGGGATCACTAACTGGTCCTTGGTGAACTCCCGATCGCTGAGTATCACCATCACGCGCTGTTGGTTTTTCACCACATCAATGGCGGCTTCGACCACCTTCTGTAGCGCGGCTTGCAAACTGTGCTCGGTGGGTTTAAATGCCAAGTTTAAGGTGGCATGACCGTAGTGCTTATCGTCTAATTCGCGCAGTTGTTTTAAATCGGTGTACATTAAAATCGGTGATTCAAAGACCACACGGTCGGCATCGCCCGAGGCTTCACTGAATACGTTGTGCTCGCGCCCAATGATCGTCTCAAGCGACATGACATGGCGCTCTCGGATAGGGTCGATAGCGGGATTCGTCACCTGTGCAAATTGCTGACGAAAATAGTCGTACAACAAACGCGGCTGTTGCGATAATACCGCGGTTGGGGTGTCGTCGCCCATGGAGCCGACGGCTTCTTGTCCGTCTTTAGCCAGCACCGCCACGACTTGCTGAAGCTCCTCCCGGGTGTATAAAAAGGTTTTGTGGAACACTTGCATGGTTCGGTCATCATACAAGCGCTGGCCAATTTTATCGGCACTGCAACGGTCAAATGGTACCAAACGACGACGGTGCTCAGTCAGCCATTGCCGGTAAGGCTGGCGGCTCTTTAAATCATCTTCGATTTCACCGTTATGCCAAATACGGCCGGTGTAGGTATCTACCGCCATCATTTGGCCGGGACCGAGGCGCCCTTTTTCTTGTACGTCGTGTTCGTCGTAATCCCAAATACCGACTTCTGAGGCGATCGTGAGAATCCCGTGCTTCGTTAATACATATCGCGCGGGGCGCAAACCGTTACGATCGAGGCTACAGGCAACGTGACGTCCGTTACTCATGACCACACCTGCCGGACCATCCCATGGCTCCATGTGCAGCGCATTAAATTCATAAAAGGCGCGCATATCGTCGCTCATGGTGCTATCGCCCTGCCATGCCGGTGGGATCAGCAGCCGCATGGCGCGAAATAGATCCATGCCGCCAGCAAGCAACAGCTCTAGCATATTATCGAGCGATGCGCTGTCGGAGCCACTTTGACTCACCAAGGGTGCCGCTTGCTGTAGGTCGGGCAGTAACGGGCTGTGAAATTTATATAGGCGCGCTTGTGCCCACTGGCGATTGCCGCGAATGGTATTAATCTCGCCGTTATGGGCAAGAAAACGAAACGGTTGTGCTAAACGCCAACGCGGTTGTGTATTAGTGGAGAAGCGCTGGTGGAATACGCAAATAGCGGTTTTTAATGCGGGGTTGGCGAGATCGGGGTAATAGCGCGGTAAATCACCTGCCATCATCAGACCTTTGTAGACCAATAAGAGGCTCGACATTGAGCAGATATAGAGTTCATCGGCGCTGAATACGCCTTGCTCTACTTTTTGCTCGACCCGTCGACGTGCCATGTAGAGACGTCGTTCAATGTCCTTTTTACGCCAACCGGTCGGCGCGCTGATGAGCACTTGTTCGATTTTGGGTTCGGCGGCTTTTGCGGCGTTACCCAATACGCTGTCATCTACTGGGACTTTACGCCAACCGACGATACTTAACGTCTCTTTTTGTAGTTCTTGCTCTATTAAATGACGTGCAGCTTCGCGTTTGTCCGAGTTGCGTGAGAAAAACACCATGCCCACGGCGAATTTTTTGCCAAGATTCCACCCTTGTTGCTCGGCGTACTCACGAAAGAACTGTTCTGGGATTTGTAGCAGCAAGCCACAGCCGTCTCCGGTCTTGCCGTCGGCACCGATACCGCCACGGTGCTGCATTCGGTCAAGCCCTTGTACAGCGGTGCTGATGAGATCATGGCGAGCATCACCTTCGATGCTCGCGATTAGGCCGAATCCGCAATTATCACGGACGTCATCGGCGTGATACAGACGCATGACATCTCCACGAATAGTTATTCAGTGGAACTACATTATCATGCAGATTTTAACTTGTATATTCGCTTTTTATGCTACTTCTTGAATGCGAGCATTCTATCAAGCGGGATCATCGCCTCTTTCGCGAGCTGCGGATCAACATGAATCTCATGCTGTTCGCCGCCGTGTTCAAGGGCTTCGGCAATTGCGACTAAGCCGTTCATTGCCATCCACGGACAGTGGGCACAACTACGACAAGTCGCACCGTTACCCGCGGTAGGTGCTTCTAAAAATGTCTTGTTAGGTTGCAACTGCTGCATTTTGTAGAAGATGCCGCGGTCGGTTGCCACGATAAAGGTTTCGTTTGGCAAGGTTTGGCTGGCTTTAATCAACTGTGAGGTTGAGCCAACGGCATCTGCCATCTCAACAATGTTCTGCGGTGATTCGGGGTGAACCAGGATCGCAGCTTCTGGATGAAGCTTTTTCATGTCGCGCAGTGCTTTGGCTTTAAATTCGTCATGCACTACACAGGCGCCCTGCCACATCACCATATCGGCACCGGTTTGCTTTTGGATATAGCTACCAAGGTGGCGGTCCGGTCCCCAGAGGATTTTCTCGCCTTGGCTGTCGAGGTGTTCGACTAACTCGAGTGCCATACTTGAGGTGACGACCCAATCGGCGCGTGCTTTAACCGCCGCTGAGGTGTTGGCATACACCACTACAGTGCGGTCCGGATGCTGGTCGCAAAACTCGGCGAATTTATCCGGTGGGCAGCCTAAGTCGAGCGAGCACTCGGCTTTGAGTGTCGGCATTAGGACGGTTTTGTGTGGTGTGAGAATTTTTGCTGTCTCACCCATAAAGCGTACACCGGCAACAATCAAAGTGTCGGCATCGTGGTCACGACCAAAGCGCGCCATTTCTAAAGAATCCGCGACAC
>NZ_CAXGLS010000066.1:0-8137 GCF_964010655.1 uncultured Idiomarina sp. | reverse complement strand
AACCCTCAATTTCAAAAATTACTAAAAAGTATCAGCTCTCATAAGACACAATAAAAACAACTAAATATCGAGACAAAAAATAAGCCCAGGGGTTGGTATTCCCTGGACTTACCCATTACAAGCCAATATCAAACATTAGCTGGCGCTTGTAGTGGCCGCCCAACGGGAGAACCGTCTCGTCAGCTAATTCTACTTCCTGGTATCGGCCTAGCTCCGACAGAAGCTTCCTCAATTGGTCGCGCTTTACGATGTGACTGCGATGGATGCGAATGAATCTATCGTCCAGTAATTCTTCCATATCAGATAGCGTTGCTCGATGCAGCACCCGTTCATTGCCAAAGTAGATCTTCACGTAATTACCAAACGCTTCCACACGTTCTATGGGGGCTACCGCAACAAAACGAACCTCACCAGGACGCGTTTTAACGGCAATAATGTTTCGTCTCATGCACCCCATACCTAGTCCCTCTCCATAACCAGGTCGGCATCGATGCTATTACCTCCAGCTAACTTGATTGAGGAGCTACCTTTAATCGAGTAGTCGTTGTATACCGCAAAAATTAGCGTCGTACTAAGCCCAATAGCGACGATCGCAGTGATCAACGTCCCGGTTGATAGTGTACCGATAATACCTGAACCCCACCCCAACGGATTCCAGAAGTTGGTAGCAAAGACTCCAGCTGAGCCAACAGCTAGCGCAAAAGCACCAGACGATGCTGACTTCAATGTTTTCACGTCATCAGCCAACGACGCGCTTTTTACGGCTATCGTTTTGTCTTGCCTTTCGATAGCTCGCTCGAGCTCTGACTTGGTGTATACGACCGTTACATTCGACATACATGTTCTCCTAATTGACAGTTAATTAACTGCAGCCGTAACTGCCATTAGGTGATATAGGTTTTAATTTCGCTTGGTTGTTACTCTAGGTATACGAAACAAAAAATAGGGGCACTCAGCCCCTATAGCTCGAATTCAGCAAAGTCACGGTCAACATCTTCCTGAGTAATGCCAATATAACGCAGCGTCACAGCCTCAGAGCTATGACGTAGCATCTTCATTACCCTGGCGATGTCGTTGGTGTTCTTGTAAAGATGATAACCTCGTGTCTTCCGCATTGAGTGAGTACCCAGTTTAATGCCAACCTCCTCCCCTATCGCCGCGAACGCCCGCGAAACGTAACGGCGGCTAATCGGGGCCTCCTCCAAACCTTTAGACCATTGGTTCCGGTAGGACTGAAACAGGTAGATATGCTCGGGATGCTCTTCTTTAATGCGAGCAATAATAGACCGTGCTTTGTCGTTCAATTTAATAGTTGCTTGTTTCGACGTCTTCCCCTCAACCAGGGTCAGACGCTCGTCGTTTATGTTTTCAAACTTGATGGATAGCAGATCCGAGATCCGTAATGCCAGGTTCAAGCCTACATCCCAAACGTCCGCAATTTGCTGACCATAAGTTCGTTTGAGAAGGTAGCTAATCAGCTTCACGGTATCCAGATCTTTAACCGCTTGCACTTCGGCCATGATCGAGTTCCTTTTTTGCTGTAAAACGTGATTTTGAGTACTTAAGAGGGTATAAAGGGGGAAATAGCCCGTTTTTAGTGGGTTTGCTTGTTCCCGTTATTGCAATTTGGGAACATTAGCAATTGAGGCTCACTCGGCATAATATATATTTAAGAATATTACACATCAGTATTACCTGAACGACACAACTCTAAGCACTGAGTCGCCAAAAACTTCTTACCTTCCTCATCGATATAGCAATAAAAAAGCACGCCCAAGTCGGGGCGTGCTTTGCAATTAGCTAAGGCCTCCACTTAGGCTTTTGCAGTTCCATTAAAGCGCTGCACTGTGTAGTACAACGCTGGCAGCACCACCAAAGTCAATAATGTCGACGAGACAATGCCGCCGATTACCACAGTAGCCAGTGGTCGCTGTACCTCAGCGCCGACACCGGTATTAAATGCCATAGGGACAAAGCCCAGGCTAGCTACGAGAGCAGTCATCAGTACAGGTCTTAACCGCTGTTGCGCGCCTTCAAACACCGCATCTTTCAATGGCAGTCCGTCGCGCAGCAGTTGCCGTATGAATGTCAGCATGACCACGCCGTTCAAAACCGCCACGCCCGACAGTGCAATGAAGCCGACTGCAGCGGAAATTGATAGCGGCATATCACGCAGCGCTAATGCGAATATCCCGCCGGTCAGCGCTAAGGGAACGCCTGTGAATATGACGAGTGCACTGCTCAGCGAATTAAACGCACTGTATAGCAGGCCAATAATTAATAGCAGCGCTAATGGCACAACCAAACTCAACCGTTGGGAAGCTGATTGCAGCTGTTCAAAGGTACCGTCGTAGTTAACCCAATAACCTGCTGGCAAATCAACCTCAGTCGTTAGCGCATCCTGAACATCTGCCACAAAAGAGCCCAAATCACGATCTTCAACATTCGCACTCACAATAACATTGCGTTTGCTGCTTTCTCGGTTAATTTGGTTCGGTCCACTTTCCAAACTCAATTCGGCGACCTCTCCCAACGGCACATAGCGCAGCTCAGGGTTGCCGGCAGGCAGATCAATAGGCAGTGATTTAAGCTGTTCAATGCTCTTACGCCATTCTTTGTCGAGACGTACCATTAGCTTGAAGCGTTTATCCCCCTCGTAAATAATCCCTGACTGAACTCCACCAACCGCAGCTTGAACTGCTCGCTGTACATCAGCGACTGTTAGGCCTAATAACGCTAAATGATCACGCTTAGGTATCACTGAGAGTGTCGATAAACCGGTCATTTGTTCAACCCGAACATCAGCAGCGCCATTAACGGTGCGAATGACTGCGGCGGCTGAGTCGCCTAACCGTTTAAGCGTTTGCAAGTCATCGCCATAAATACGAACCCCCAAGTCAGCTCGAACGCCTGCAATAAGTTCGTTAAACCGCATTTCAATCGGTTGAGTGAACTCGTACTTATTACCGGGAAGCTCTTGCACAGCAGTTCGTATTTCAGCAACCAGTTGCTCTTTGGTTTTTTCTGGGTTTAGCCAGTCCTCACGCTCCTTTAAAATAATAATGGTATCAGCGACGCTCGGTGGCATCGGGTCGGTCGCAACATCCGGGGTACCAATTTTTGAGAATACCAGTTTAACTTCGTCAAAGCGTGACACCACAGACTCGACATCTTTTTGCATTGCTATAGACTGCTGCAAGCCAGTCCCCGGAATGCGCAAGGCTTGCATGGCAATATCGCCTTCATCAAGCTGTGGCAAAAACTCAGTTCCCATGCGACTCGCCTGAAACAGTGATACCGCAAATAACCCAAAGCCAAGCAAAATAATGACAACTGGAAGCTTTAATGTTTGCCGCAGAGCCGGCTGATACACTTTGCGGGCCGCTCGCATTATTCGGCTTTCGCTGTGCTTAATATTGCCACGGACAAATATTGCAATAGCAGCGGGTACAAAGGTAACGCTGAAAATCAGAGCCCCTAAAAGCGCCGCTACGACCGTAAACGCCATGGGATGGAACATCTTGCCTTCCACGCCACTTAACGCAAATATTGGCAGGTAGACCAGCATGATAATCAGTACACCAAAAACCGTTGGGTTGAAGACCTCACGTGTACTATGGGTTACTTCAATTAAGCGCTCTTTAGTGGTAAGTACCCGGCCTAAGCGTTGCTGTGCAATTCCAAGCCGTCGCAAAGCGTTTTCAACCACAATGACCGCACCATCGACGATAATACCAAAATCAATTGCGCCCAGGCTCATTAAATTACCAGACACCTTGTTGGCGACCATGCCGCTTACCGCAAACAGCATACTTAACGGAATGACACAGGCGGTAATCAGTGCTGCACGGGCATTTCCGAGTAGAATGAAAAGCACGACAATAACCAGCACGGCACCTTCAAACAGATTTTTCTCGACCGTTGCAATAGTTTTATCAACGAGAGAAGTACGGTTATACACCGTTTCAATCACCACCCCGTCTGGCAAGCTTCGTTGCACCTCCTCAATTTTATTGGCGACATTCTGTGCAACGATGCGACTGTTTTCGCCAATAAGCATCATGGCCGTGCCCAATACCACCTCGCTCTCGCCCGAGGTTGAAGCGCCAGTGCGTAATTGTTCTCCCAGTTTGACCTCAGCCACGTCACTCACGCGCACCGGTGCATCATCACGTTTTGTCACGACCACATCACGAATATCGTCAAGTGTCTTAAGCTGTCCAGGCGAACGCACCAACCATTGCTCACCATTTTTCTCGATATAACCGGCACCAGCGTTTCTATTGTTAAGATCCAATGCTGCCAAAAGGTCCTGCATGGTCACTTTATAGGCCAGCATACGACCGGGGATGGGAGCCACCTGGTATTGCTTTTCATAACCCCCCACACTATTAATCTCGGTAACACCGGGCACCTTGACCAGTTGCGGCTTAATGATCCAATCCTGGATGGTACGCAACTGCTCGGGCGTATACGCCTCGCCATCGGCATTGGTAGCCCCCTCTTTCGCGCGTACTACATAATTAACAATTTCACCAAGGCCGGAGGCTATTGGCCCCATCGTCGGCTCGATACCGTCGGGTACTTCTCCCCTTACCTTTTGCAATCGCTCACTGATTTGCTGTCTAGCCCAGTAAATATCGGTGCCCTCTTCAAACACCACGGTAACTTGCGACAACCCATAGCGTGAGATCGAGCGGGTGTAGTCCAGCTTTGGTAAACCTGCCATCGCGGTTTCCACCGGATAAGAAATACGTTGTTCGGTTTCTAATGGCGAATAGCCTGGCGCTTCTGAATTTATCTGTACCTGAACATTGGTAATATCCGGCACAGCATCGATGGGTAGCTTTAATGTGCTATAAACGCCCGCAGCTGCTACTAACAAGGTTGCGGCAAGCACCAGCCATCGACGATCAACCGCAAAGCGAATGAGTGCATCTATCATTGTTTACTCTCCCTAATGGCTGTGCCCTGCGCCTTGTTTTAGAATGTCAGCCTTTATCAAGTAGCTGTTTTCAACGACATAACTTTCGCCATTCTCAATACCCGATAACACCTCGGTGTATTCACCGTCAGTTCGGCCTAACTCAACTTCCCTGGCTTCGAAACGATTACCCTCTTTAATAAAAACAACGGGGTTATCTTCTAAACGTTGAACAGCATCATTGTTTATCGCCAAGCTCGCGTTAAAGCTGTCTGTAACGACATCCGCTTTTACGTGCATTCCCGGTCGCCAATGCCCCGACTGATTGGGCAACTCGATAAGTGCGCGTGCAATATGTCCGCCAGTCATTTGTGGCGAGATATAAGACACAGTTCCTTCGACGGTTTTATGATGATGCAAGTCGTACACATAGGTCGTTTGCTCTTCTTCTAACGACTCAATGTTCTCCGGGAACGCTGAAAGCTCTACCCAGACCGATGATGGATCCAGGACTTCAAATAATGGCTTTTGCTCAACCACTTCACCAACATTGGTAAAACGTGCAGTTACCTCTCCGCTAATTGGGCTGATGACTTCAAATGCCGTGCCTGTCGTAACATTCTCAACAACAGCCAGAGTTTGCCCGGCTTTTATGTCATCGCCGATATTGGCCTTTAGTGACGTAACAATACCTTTGTACTTCGCTCCGATATGCACAATATTGTTATTATTGGGGGCTATTACACCGAAAATTGTTTGCTTTACTCGAATGCTTTGAGCGCTCGCTGTTGCCAACGTTAATTTCGCGTTTTCTATTGCTGCATCACTTAAATTGGTATGGGGTGCTTCATGCTCTTCGTGTTTTTTCTCATAAGCCAATGCGGGCAGTGAAAAACTGGCAATGCAGATAATTGTAATCAATGTGTTGAGTTTCATTGTTGTACTCCTAAAAACGGCTGTCCGGTCATGCGCTCTAATTCGATGATGTCGCTGTAAATCGCATGTTGACGGGAGATTTTTTCATACTCGAGTTTTGCTAACTCTGTTTGCGCGTCTAACACTTGCAACAAAGAGTGCGTTCCGCGTGCGTAACCCTGTTGAGTTTTTTCAAGTAATTGCTCAGATAATGGCATCAGTCGCTGATTTATCTTTTGCAGATAACTTTGGTGAGTTTGCAAACTGTGCACTAGCGATAAAGCCAGTGATTTTAGTTGCTGCCGAACCTGTTTTTGCTGCGCCAGGATAGACTGATGCAGTAATCGGCTTTGTTTTATGCGACCGACGTTAGGGTCAGTGAACTGCAATGGCATCGATGCCTGGACGATTAAACCTACATCATCGAACTCATTATTGTAGCGAGCCCCGACACCAACGGTAATATCCGACTTTGAGTCCGCTGCTAACGCTCTGGCTTGCGCTTGTAGAAGTTGCTCAGAGTCCAGTAAACGCAAATACTCCGGCGCCCGATTAACAGCCGATAACACGTTGGCTTTTTCCGGGAGGCTTAGCGGAAAAGTAAAGTCTCCAGAGACGCGCGTAAAATTGAGCTCGCCTGCCCACATTGAAGCCAGTTCAGCTTGTTGCTTTTTCAGTTTACCGTTCAACTCGTCAGAGAAAGCGTATTGGCGCTCTAACTGTAATTTAATGCGAATAACCTCGGATTTAGGCACCGCGCCAGCTTCTACACGCTCCTGTGCCACTTTTATCAGTCGCTCAGTTCGCTGAATTTGACGCTCGCTGGTATGCGCGACTTGCTGAAGTTTTAAAATGTCATAGAAACGCTGTGTGGTTTCTGCCAAAACCTCAATTTGACGATACTCAAACTCTGCTCGCTGAGCTTTCTCTTTTTCGGTTGCAGCTTTAACTCGTAACTGCCGTTTGTCCCCTAACTCTATGAGCTGAGAAAAGGATACGGTCAATTGTGAGTTACTGATACCTTCTAGCCGTCCTGAGCCGGCAAAGTTTTCTATTTCCGCAGATACCCTTGGGTTCGCTGAAAACTCAGCCTGCTCTATCAGTGCTCCTGCAGCTCGTATTTTATAATCATACTCCAGTAACTCAGGGTTATTCTTGATCGTTTTTTGTAACGCTTCTTTCAGCTTTAAATCTGTCGTCGCAGCCGTCGCCACAGGCACTAGCGCACCTAAGCAAAAGGCTGCCACGAAGTATAAATACTTCATGTTGCTTCTCCATTAACTTATAGGTTTTAAAAAGTCTAAGTTAACGGTTACGCGTTTGGTGGAGGTACAGGGGGTTGGTGAGTCAGGCTTTGGTCAAAACCTATCGAGTTTGAGTTGGGTGCCAAAATAACAGGCACGGCTGAAATTAAGAGGTTATAACCAGTAATGCAACTAATATGAGGTTGTGTTTGTTGTTTACTATCATATATTGATTTATTTAAGTCTTGATTTTCACGCTCAATTTCTAAGACTAAGTCATACGCAACTCCTGCACTCTTTATTGAAGACTGACTGAAAGTACCAGCCACAGGAGCACAGGCAAAAGAGCTATGAATGAGCACAGTCAGTATTAAAAACCAAGATATTTTCATTCAATTACCCTACTCAATATAAATTCCTAATCCATCCAAAATAAGCTCGGCCATATTAATTATTATACTTACTATTTACTTAGAACCCGGTAGATTCGGTATCATTGAGACCTGCAAGTTGCTTAACAGTAATAGGATAACTCCTAGGGTAATTGCAATATCGGCAATATTAAAAACTGGCAATTGCCACGTTTGCCAACCTAGATGAAGGGAGTCGACAACATAGCCACGAAACAGTCGGTCAATGAGGTTCCCAACCGCCCCCCCAAGAATCAGCCCGTAGCTAATGCCATCCCGTTTACTTACTTTATTAAAGATCAACCTCGTTAAAGCCACAGACATTAGCAGAGCAACCCCAATAAAAAAATAGCGCTGCCAACCTCCACCATTTGAAAGCAGGCCAAATGCCGCACCAGTGTTCCAAGTGTGTACCCAATTGAAAAAAGGGGTCAATGAAATCGAATCACCGTAAGCTATTGATTGCTGCGTCTGCCACTTGATCACTTGGTCAAGGACTACAGTTAAACCAGAAATTAACAGAGAAATATAGGGCGAAAATCCTTTATCAACGCAGGACATTCAGTTCCCCTTCAGTGCAAAAATGCGTCTTGACCCGTTAAGCACGATTAAACCTGCTATGCTACCTATAATAAGATCTGGGT
>NZ_CAXGLS010000065.1:0-8848 GCF_964010655.1 uncultured Idiomarina sp. | reverse complement strand
GATGTCTGGTGCGGCTAAGTCAAGTAGACGCTTAAGACGGTTGTTACGGTTAATGACACGACGGTATAGGTCGTTCAAGTCTGATGTTGCGAAGCGGCCGCCATCAAGTGGTACCAATGGACGCAAGTCAGGTGGCAACACCGGCAATACGCGCAAGATCATCCACTCAGGTTTGTTTCCTGACATCTGGAAAGATTCAAGCAACTTCAGACGTTTACTGATCTTCTTACGCTTAGTTTCAGAGTTTGTCTCTGGTAACTCTTCACGCAATTGCTGGATATCACCATCGATATCGATAGTGCGCAGCAAATCAAGTATACCTTCCGCACCCATTTTCGCATCGAACTCATCGCCGTGCTCTTCGAGTGCATCGAGGTACTCTTCTTCAGTCAAGATTTGATAACGCTCTAACGTCGTCAAACCAGGCTCGGTCACAACATATGATTCGAAGTACAACACGCGCTCAATGTCGCGCAATGTCATATCAAGCATCAAGCCAATGCGTGAGGGCAATGATTTCAAGAACCAAATGTGCGCCACTGGGCTCGCCAATTCGATATGGCCCATACGCTCACGGCGAACTTTGGTCAAAGTAACTTCTACGCCACACTTCTCGCAGATAACACCACGGTGCTTCAGGCGCTTATACTTGCCGCAAAGACACTCGTAATCCTTAACTGGACCAAAGATACGCGCACAGAAAAGACCATCACGTTCAGGTTTGAACGTACGATAGTTAATGGTTTCCGGCTTTTTAACTTCACCATATGACCAACTACGGATCATGTCTGGTGACGCTAACGCAATACGAATTCCATCAAATTCTTCTGATTGGTTAGCCGGTTTTAAAAACTTAAGCAAGTCTTTCACGATTTATCTCCTGTCGGAGTTCAACCACGGGGAGTGCAAGCACTCCCCAAATTCAATAACAAAAAGCTCGATTAGCCTTCTTCCAACTCGATATTAATACCGAGTGAACGGATTTCCTTCAGCAATACGTTGAAGGATTCAGGCATACCTGCTTCCATCTGCAAGTTGTTATCCACGATGTTCTTGTACATCTTCGTACGACCGTTTACGTCGTCCGACTTAACGGTCAACATTTCTTGCAAGGTGTAAGCTGCACCGTATGCTTCGAGGGCCCATACTTCCATCTCACCGAAGCGCTGACCACCGAACTGAGCTTTACCACCCAGCGGCTGTTGCGTAACCAAGCTATAAGAACCGGTTGAACGTGCGTGCATCTTATCGTCGACCAAGTGATTCAGTTTCAGCATGTACATGTAACCGACTGTTACATCACGCTCAAAACGTTCGCCTGTACGACCATCAATCAACGGAATCTGACCTGATTCAGGGATGTCCGCTAATTTAAGAAGCGCTTTAATTTCTTCTTCAATCGCACCGTCAAATGCCGGGGTTGCTGTCGGTAGACCTGCACGCAAGTTGCCTGCTAGACGAAGTACTTCGTCATCACTGAACTCGGTTAAGTCTACTTTCTGGCGACCTTCACCCAAGTCATAAACCTGCTGGATAAAGTCACGTAACTCGGCCATTGCGCGTTGCGCTTTTAACATCTTGTCGATCTTGGTACCGATACCACGAGCTGCCATACCTAAATGGGTCTCAAGGATCTGACCAATGTTCATCCGCGATGGTACACCCAACGGGTTTAGTACGATATCGACCGGATTACCCTCTTCATCATGAGGCATGTCTTCGTTCGGGATGATAGTCGAGATAACACCTTTGTTACCGTGACGACCCGCTAATTTGTCACCCGGTTGAATGCGACGACGTACAGCGAGGTAGACCTTAACAATCTTAAGGACACCCGGTGCTAAATCATCACCTTGGGTAATCTTGCGGCGTTTCATCTCAAACTTCTGATCGAAATCTTCACGCGTCTGTTGATATTGCTCAGCGATCTGCTCAAGTTGCTCCTGAGCACTCTCGTCTGCCAGGCCTTGTGTTAACCAGTTTGAACGATCCATGCTTGCCAGCTTGGCTTCGTCAAAACCGTTGTTCAATAACAGACTACGTGCGCGGCCATAAATGCCATCTTCGAGGATCTTGAACTCTTCGGTTAAATCTTTCTTAACCTTAGCCAATTGCATCTCTTCGATAGCGACTGCACGTTTATCTTTTTCAACACCGTCGCGGGTGAATACTTGAACGTCTATTACCGTGCCGTTCACACCGTTAGGTACGCGCAGAGAGCTATCTTTAACATCAGACGCTTTCTCACCAAAGATTGCACGCAAAAGTTTTTCTTCTGGCGTTAATTGGGTTTCGCCTTTAGGTGTTACTTTACCTACGAGGATGTCGCCGCCTTTAACTTCAGCACCCACGTAAACAACACCGGCTTCATCCAATTTACCCAACGCAGACTCGCCGACGTTCGGGATATCACTCGTAATTTCTTCCGCACCCAACTTGGTATCACGCGCTACACAGTTCAATTCTTGAATGTGAATCGTGGTCAAACGGTCCTCTTGAGCAACACGCTCAGAAAGAAGAATCGAATCCTCAAAGTTATAACCATTCCATGGCATAAATGCCACGCGAAGGTTTTGACCTAAAGCGAGTTCACCTAAGTCAGTCGATGGGCCGTCTGCTAACACATCACCACGCATTACCGGTTCACCAAGACGTACCGTTGGCTTTTGGTTAATACATGTGTTCTGGTTCGAGCGCTTGTATTTGGTTAAGTTGTAAATGTCGATACCTGCTTCACCCGGTACCATCTCTTCCTCATTTACCTTAACAACGATACGCGCAGCATCGACGTAATCTACAACACCACCGCGTTTAGCGACGATAGTAACGCCTGAATCAACCGCAATCGTACGCTCAATGCCGGTACCTACTAACGGCTTATCAGCCCGTAGCGTTGGTACGGCTTGACGTTGCATGTTCGAGCCCATCAAGGCACGGTTAGCATCATCGTGTTCTAAGAACGGGATCATACTTGCCGCAATCGATACGATCTGCTGTGGCGCAACGTCCATGAACTGAACTTGTTCACGGTTCATCAAGGTGAATTCGTTTTTATGACGGCACGGTACGAGATCGTCAACGAGCTCACCTTGGTCGTTCAACGCAACGTTAGCCTGAGCGATTACGTAGTTACCTTCTTCGATTGCAGAGAGGTATTCAACCTCATCGGTCACGACACCGTTTTCAATCCGACGATAAGGCGTCTCTAGGAAGCCATATTCATTAGTGCGTGCGAAGGTCGACAACGAGTTAATCAAACCGATGTTTGGACCTTCAGGCGTTTCGATTGGGCATAGACGACCGTAGTGAGTTGGATGTACGTCACGTACTTCGAAGCCCGCTCGTTCACGCGTCAAGCCACCTGGACCTAAAGCAGAAATACGACGCTTGTGCGTTACTTCTGACAATGGGTTGTTCTGGTCCATGAACTGTGACAATTGGCTTGAGCCAAAGAACTCTTTAACCGCAGCACTGATAGGTTTTGCGTTTATCAAATCTTGCGGCATTGTATTGTCAAGATCACCTAATGAAAGACGCTCTTTCACCGCGCGTTCAACACGTACCAAACCAACACGGAATTGGTTTTCTGCCATTTCACCGACTGAACGGATACGGCGGTTACCCAAGTGATCGATATCGTCAACCTCGTCAAGACCGTTACGGATCTCGATGAGCTTTTTCATGACGTCAATAATATCTTCGTTGGTCAGGGTATTTTTCCCTGATAAGTCTTCGCGACCTAAACGACGATTGAATTTCATTCGACCAACAGTCGATAAGTCGTAACGTTCTTCGCTAAAGAACAGGTTATCGAAGAGTGCTTCGGCAGCTTCTCGCGTGGGCGGCTCACCTGGACGCATCATGCGATAGATTTCGACCAATGCCTCGAGGCGATTGGTGGTTGAATCAACGCGTAATGTTTCGCTCATGTAAGGACCATGATCGAGATCGTTGACGAATAGTGTCTCGATCTTCTTCACGCCCGCTTCGCTTAAATTAGCGATAAGCTCAAGTGTTAATTCATCGTTCGCATTTGCGACAACTTCGCCGGTTTCCTTGCTGACATAGTCTTTGGCAAGCACTTTGCCGACCATGTATTCAACAGGCACTTCTAGCTCTTTCATCTCCGACTTTTCTAATTGACGGATATGACGAGCCGTTACACGACGACCTTTCTCTACAACGATTTCGCCGTTGCTGTCTTTAATATCGAACTTAGCAGTCTCACCACGAAGACGTTCTGGCACCAACTGCATCTTAACTTTGGTTTTCAGAATTTCGAAATACGTCGTCTCGAAGAACATCTCAAGGATTTCTTCGGTGGTGTACTCTAATGCACGCAAGATGATCGACGCAGGTAACTTGCGACGACGGTCAATACGTACGAATACGTTGTCTTTAGGATCGAATTCAAAATCGAGCCAAGAACCACGGTAAGGAATAACACGCGCGTTATACAGGACTTTACCTGACGAGTGTGATTTACCTTTATCATGATCAAAGAACACGCCTGGCGAACGGTGTAACTGAGAGACAATCACACGCTCGGTACCATTGATGACAAAAGTACCGTTTTCTGTCATCAATGGGATCTCGCCCATGTAGACTTCTTGCTCTTTGATGTCCTTAACTGTGCCAGCAGCCGCTTCTTTATCAAACAACACTAAGCGAAGTTTAACGCGCAGCGGTGCAGAGTAAGTGATGCCGCGGATTTGACATTCTTCAACATCGAAAGCCGGCTCACCTAAGTGGTAACTGACGTACTGCAGTTCCGCATTACCGGAATAGCTGGCAATCGGAAAGACCGAACGGAAAGCCGCTTCAAGGCCATTATTAGCCTCTGGATCGACTTCAATAAATTTTTTGAATGAATCAAGCTGCATTGACAGCAAGTAAGGCACTTCTAAGACCTGAGGTCTTTTACCAAAGTCCTTACGAATACGTTTTTTCTCTGAGTAGGAGTACGCCATGGGGTTCCTCAGCTAGCTGATTGATGACCCTAACCAACGAGTGGTTCGATGGTTAAAAACAGATAACAAAAATCTGTCGTTCCCGTTTTATTTTTTCACGCGACTGCAACGAAATACGGGCAAAAATCGTACAAGCGTTAAAGCGCGAAAAGGCTGGTGGTTATTTAACCACCAGCCTATGGCCCTTAGGCCAGATTTCGTGCAACAGTTGAATTACTTAACTTCAACTTCCGCACCAGCTTCTTCAAGCTGCTTCTTCAACTCTTCAGCGTCGTCTTTGCTGATGCCTTCTTTAACAGCAACAGGTGCAGACTCAACCATAGCTTTAGCTTCTTTCAAGCCAAGGCCAGTTGCGCCGCGAACAGCTTTGATAGCTGCAACTTTGTTGCTACCAGCGCCTTTCAAGATAACGTCGAATTCAGTTTGCTCTTCAGCTGCTGCTTCGCCGCCAGCCGCTGGGCCAGCTGCTACTGCTACTGCTGCAGATGCGTCAACGCCGAATTTTTCTTCAGCTGCTTCGATCAACTCTACCAATTCCATTACTGGCATTTCAGCGATCGCGTTTAAGATATCTTCTTTAGTCAGAGCCATTACTCTAAACTCCTGGGTTGATAATTACAAAAAACGGTTTTAAAACCAACGATTTATTTAGCGTCTTTAATTGCTGCCAACGTACGCACGAACTTAGCAGGTACTTCGTTAACTGTTTTAACGAATTTGCTAACCGGTGCTTTGAAGGTGGCGAGCAATTTAGCCAATGCTTCATCACGAGTCGGAAGTGAAGCAACTGCGTCCAATTTTTCAGGACCCATGATGCCGTTACCGATAGATAGAGCCGTTACCTGAAGGTTCTTGTTCTCTTTAGAGAAATCTTTGAACAAACGAGCAGATGCGCCCGGTGCGTCCAAAGAGAATCCATAAACAAGAGGTCCTTTAAGCGCTTCGCTCATATCCTCAAACTGCGTGCCCTCAAAGGCGCGTTTTGCAAGTGTGTTACGTACTACTTTAAGAAACACACCTTGCTCACGTGCTTTTTTGCGCAACGCGGTCATGTCGGCTACTTCGATGCCTCGATATTCAGCAACGGTGACGGCTAGCGCATTTGAAGCGACGTCGTTAACTTCTTTAACGATTGCTTTCTTTCCGGCTAAACCAATTGCCACTGATATCACCTCGTTTTCTTTTGGAGCCTAAGCCCCTCGTTACAATTAGGTGAGCCTAAACTCACCACGTTGTCACGGTGATTCTCTACCCAGAGAGCCTGAGTCGGATATCACCATCTGCGTAGGACATTAAGTGCCGCAATATTCCTGCGGTACACCTACGGTCTTGGATGGGAGCTATGCTTCATGCCTTTTGAGCAATCCACCGCAGCTCCAACCCACAAACCTTTATTAACCAGCGCTGACAGTACCCTGGTCAATCGCAACACCAGCACCCATCGTAGTCGAAAGGCTGATGCGCTTGATGTATACGCCTTTAGCAGAAGAAGGCTTAGCTTTCTTCAGCGCGGCTAACAACGATTCTAAGTTTTCTTTCAACTTGTCGTTGTCAAAATCTACACGACCGATCGTCGCGTGGATGATGCCGTTTTTATCGTTACGGTAGCGAACCTGACCTGCTTTAGCATTTTTAACAGCCGTTGCAACGTCTGGCGTTACAGTACCGGTTTTAGGGTTAGGCATCAGGCCACGTGGACCCAAGATTTGGCCTAACTGACCAACAACGCGCATTGCATCAGGAGAAGCAACAACTACGTCGAAGTTCATTTCACCTTTCTTAACTTGCTCAGCTAAGTCTTCCATGCCAACGATGTCGGCACCGGCTTCTTTCGCTTTATCAGCGTTAGCGCCTGAAGTGAAAACAGCAACGCGAACGTCACGACCTGTACCATTTGGCAATACAGTTGCGCCACGAACGTTTTGGTCCGATTTACGTGCATCAATGCCTAGGTTAACAGATACGTCAACACTCTCGGTAAACTTAGCGGTCGCCAATTCTTTCAACAACGTGATAGCTTCGTTTACATCGTAGTCACGGGCTTCTACTTTCTCGCGGATCATGCGAGCGCGCTTAGTTAATTTAGCCATGTCTTAGCCCTCCACGTTCAAGCCCATCGCACGAGCAGAGCCGGCGATAGTGCGTACAGCTGCGTCTAAATCAGCAGCAGTTAAGTCTGGTTCTTTAGTTTTCGCGATTTCTTCTAACTGTTCGCGAGTTACCGTACCCACTTTTTCAGTGTTAGGACGGCCAGAACCACTCTTGATGCCAGCTGCTTTCTTAAGCAAGAAAGATGCTGGTGGAGTTTTCGTGATGAACGTGAAAGAACGGTCTTCAAACACAGTAATTTCAACTGGAACAGGCGCACCTTTTTCCAAGTTGTCAGTCTGTGCGTTGAACGCCTTACAGAATTCCATGATGTTCACACCATGCTGACCCAATGCAGGACCAACCGGTGGTGACGGGTTAGCTGAACCAGCAGCTACCTGTAATTTAATAATGGCTGATACTTTTTTCGCCATGATAGTTACCTCTGTTGTGGGTTTAACGCCTCGTAACGTTGCAGAGTCACGTTACTCAATCGGCTCCCCGTTAAAAAAGGACGCGAATTATAAGACAATTCGCGTACTCGATCAATGATAATTGCTGATTTTTTGATCAGGATTTTTCGATCTGGCTGAACTCTAGCTCTACTGGTGTCGCGCGACCAAAGATTGAAACTGAAACAGTCAAGCGACTTTTCTCATAATCAACTTCTTCGACGGTACCATTGAAATCAGCAAATGGACCGTCATTAACGCGCACCACTTCGCCGGGTTCGAATAATGTTTTCGGTTTGGGCTTGTCTTGCGAATCTTGCAGTCTATCAAGAATAGCATCCGCTTCTTTCTTTGAAATCGGTGTAGGGCGATCGCTGCTACCACCGATAAAGCCTAATACACGGGGTACACTTTTAATCAAATGCCATGTTTCATCATCCATGATCATTTCAACTAAAACGTAACCTGGAAAAAATTTACGCTCGCTTTTGCGACGCTTTCCACCGCGCATCTCAACGACTTCTTCTTTAGGCACTAAGATTTCGCCGAACTTGTCTTCCATGCCATGCATCTTAACGTGTTCTTTAAGCGATTCAGCTACACGAGCCTCGAAGCCGGAAAATGCTTGTACAACGTACCAACGTTTTTTATCGCTCATGCCCTTATATCTCCAAACCGGTGATGAAGCCTACTAGTCTAACAAGAATTCCATCTAGACCCCAAAGGACTAATGCAACGATAACTGTTGCTACAACTACGATTAGGGTAGTTTGCGTGGCTTCTTGACGCGATGGCCAAACCACTTTGCGCACTTCTGTACGACTCTCTTTGGCGAACGATAAAAATTTCTTACCTTTAGCAGTCGCTGCGGCAGTAAAGCCTGCGAGGCCAACCAGTACTACCACGGCAACCGCGCGGTACAGTACGGATACTTCTTCAGTGTAATAATGGTTACCAATAACGGCTGCTGCTAACAACAAAACCGTAACTATCCACTTTACACTATCGAATGAACTGCTTTGCGTATCTTTGTTTGCGCTCATTTTTAATTCCCAATTTGCGATTGGCCATTTCGCTCTTACGAAACTCTTTGAATTCGTTTGGCAGGGGTGGAGGGATTCGAACCCCCAACCGTCGGTTTTGGAGACCGCTGTTCTACCAATTGGAACTACACCCCTTGATTCCTGGCGAGACTGACTCGATACAGGATCGGACGCGGTATTATACCTAAGACTGTGCTCGGCGCAAGCTCAGCGTCGCCGCTTTTATCATAGATATACAACAAAAAACCCGGCCGAAGCCGGGTTTTGGACTCTCTGTCGCTTACGCCTTAGGCGC
>NZ_CAXGLS010000064.1:0-9102 GCF_964010655.1 uncultured Idiomarina sp. | reverse complement strand
TTGCGAGTGCACGAGAAGCCTTTAAAACGTGGAAAGAAGTGCCTGTTTCTGAGCGCGCTCGTGTGATGATGCGCTATCAGGCATTGCTTAAAGAACACCAAGAAGAAATTGCAGAAATCTTAGCGCAAGAGACTGGAAAAACTTTTGAAGATGCTAAAGGTGATGTATGGCGCGGCATCGAAGTGGTTGAGCAAGCCGCGAACATCCCATCGTTGATGATGGGTGAAACGGTCGAAAACGTAGCACGCTCTATCGACTCGTACAGCTACATTCAGCCGTTGGGTATTTGTGCGGGTATCACGCCGTTTAACTTTCCTGCGATGATCCCATTGTGGATGTTCCCGATGGCCATTGCCTGCGGCAACACGTTCATCTTAAAACCTTCAGAACAAGATCCATTGACGCCAACACGCTTAGTTGAGCTATTTGAGCAAGCGGGCGCGCCTAAAGGTGTACTGCAGGTGATTCACGGTGGCAAAGACCAAGTTGATTTCGTGTTAGATCATCCTGAAATCCATGCGCTATCATTTGTTGGTTCAGTACCTGTCGCCGAATACATTTATCGTCGTGGCACCGAGAACGGTAAACGCGTACAAGCGTTCGCGGGCGCTAAAAACCACTGTGTCATCATGCCTGATGCCAATAAGCAGCAAGTCATTAACAACCTCGTCGGTGCTTCTGTCGGCGCGGCAGGCCAACGTTGTATGGCAATTTCAGTCGCAGTATTTGTTGGCGCGGCGAAAGAGTGGATCCCCGAAGTCGCTGAAGCGATTGCAAAAGTCCGTCCAGGCGCTTGGAACGATGAGAACGCAGCTTATGGGCCTGTCATTAGTCCGCAAGCTAAAGAGCGTATTGAGCAAATGATCACCGACGGTGAAAATGAAGGTGCCAAGCTACTCGTCGATGGTCGTGGTTGCACGGTAGAAGGCTTACCGGACGGTAACTGGGTTGGTCCAACGGTATTCTCTGAAGTCACCGCTGATATGGACATCTATAAAAAAGAAGTCTTTGGCCCCGTACTCAGCATGATGGAAGTTGAGGACCTAGACGATGCACTGACGTTGGTGAACAACAACCCGTATGGTAACGGCACGTCAATCTTCACTTCGAATGGTGCAGCAGCACGCAAATATCAACACGAAGTCACTGTCGGTCAGGTTGGTATCAATATTCCTATCCCGGTGCCATTGCCGTTCTTCTCGTTCACTGGTTGGAAACGTTCATTCTTTGGTGACTTGCATGCTTATGGTAAGCAAGCGATCCGCTTCTACACCGAAACCAAAACCGTGACTGCGCGTTGGTTTGAGAGTGATATTGAGGCGAGTGGACCTAATATGTCTATTCACCTGAAGTAATTGATAAGTTAAAGGTAGTTAGCATGAACTTTGAATTAACTGAAGACCAACAAGCCTTTGTCGATACTGCCAAAGCATTTGCGGATAAAGAACTTGCACCTAACGCAGCGCGCTGGGATGAAGAAGCTCATTTTCCTATCGAGGTTTTTCGTAAAGCCGGTGAGATGGGCTTTATGGGAATGTATACCCCAGAAGAGGCGGGTGGTTTTGGCATGAGTCGTTTAGACTCAGCGCTCATTTTTGAACAATTAGCGGGTGGGTGTACAGCCACGACTGCTATGATGACCATTCATAATATGGTGACCTGGATGATTGGTTCATTCGGTCAACAAGACGTCATCGATGAATGGGTGCCAGAATTAGTGACGGGTGAAAAGCTCGGCTCTTACTGTTTAACTGAGCCAGGCTCTGGTTCAGATGCCGCAAGTTTACGCACCAGCGCTAAAAAAGATGGCGATGAGTACGTTCTTAATGGCTCGAAAATGTTTATTTCAGGTGCTGGCTCAACGGATGTGATGGTGGTCATGGCACGCACAGGAGAGGCGGGTCCTAAAGGTATTTCTGCCTTTGTTGTACCAGCCGATGCAAAGGGCATCAGCTATGGCAAAAAAGAAGATAAAATGGGTTGGAACGCCCAACCCACCCGTCTTGTGACCTTTGAGGATGTGCGCATTCCCGCCAAGAACTTGTTGGGTGATGAAGGAGAAGGCTTTAAGTTTGCCATGATGGGTCTTGATGGTGGACGTATCAATATCGCAGTGTGCTCGGTCGGTACTGCACAGGCGGCACTCGAAACAGCATCTGCGTACATGCACGAGCGCAGTCAGTTTGGTAAACCGTTAGCAGCATTCCAAGCGCTCCAGTTCAAACTGGCGGACATGGCGACTGAACTTGTTGCAGCACGTCAAATGGTTCGATTGGCTGCTTCGAAAGTGGATAACAATGATCCCGATAAGACCACCTATTGTGCGATGGCTAAACGCTTTGCTACGGATATCGGTTTCCAAGTGTGTAATGAAGCACTACAAATCCATGGTGGTTACGGCTATATCAAAGAATATCCGCTTGAGCGCCATGTTCGCGATGTGCGCGTTCACCAAATTCTTGAGGGAACCAACGAAGTGATGCGACTGATCATTGCACGTCGCATTCTAGCTGATAGCGATCGCCAAATTCTGTAAGGAGTCGGCATGCAAACTCCCGTAATTCTTGAAACAATTAACGCCGGTGACAAAGTCATCGGCGTTGCTACACTAAACTCTGAAAAATCACTCAACGCGCTCAGCTTGGCAATGGCAGAAACACTGCTGCCCCAATTACAAGCTTGGGCTGATGATCCTCAGGTGGCTTGTGTTTGGTTGCAAGGCGCAGGTGAAAAGGCGTTTTGTGCCGGTGGCGACATCGTTGCTATGTACAAAGCGATGCAAGCACAGCCCGGCCAATTAGTTGAAGAAGTCGAGAACTTCTTCACTACGGAATATCAATTAGACTATGCCATTCAGACCTATCCAAAGCCGATCATCTGCTGGGGTGATGGTATTGTGATGGGCGGTGGTATGGGCCTAATGAATGGCGCCAGTCACCGTATTGTAACGGAACGCTCATTGCTAGCGATGCCGGAAGTAACCATCGGTTTGTACCCCGATGTGGGGGCAACGTATTTCTTGAACCGGATGCCGGAAGGTTGTGGTGCATTCTTAGGGATGACTGGCGCGACCATGAATGCGTCTGACGCTCTTTTCCTAAACCTTGCGGATCAGTTCGTCGGTCACGAGCATAAAGCTCAGGTGCTCGAAGCATTACAGGCGATTGAGTGGGGTGATACGGGCGCATTGAATCATCAAAAAGTGACCGATACACTCGAGCGTCTCGCCGAACAAGATGATACCGCGTTACCGACTCCTCAGGTTGAGCCTCATCTTGAGACCTTACAACAATGTATGTCTGCAAGTAGTGTGACTGAAGCGACACAACGAGTTTTGGCTGAGCAACAAGATGATAAGTGGTTCCAGAAGGCGCAAAAAAACCTAAGTCATGGTTGCCCAATCACGCCTCACTTAGTGTGGCAACAAACCCATCATGGTGCGGATCTGTCATTAGCAGACTGCTTTAGATTCGAGCTTACATTATCGTGCAATTGCGCCGTGCGCGGTGATTTCGCCGAGGGTATTCGTGCATTACTCATCGACAAAGACAAACAACCGCAGTGGCAGTTTGCAAGCGTAGGCGATGTGACGGAAGAGGCCATCGACGGGTTTTTCGACCCACCGTGGGGCGAGCGTACACATCCATTAGCAGCGCTTGAGCAAGTGTTGATGAAAAAATAATAACTATCGACAACAAGAAGGAGTCGAACATGGCGAATGTCGCATTTATCGGATTAGGTAACATGGGTGGACCGATGGCCATGAACTTGGCTAAAGCAGGTCACAATGTAAATGCGTTTGATCTATCGAAAGACGCTCTAGCACAGGTTGAAGCTGCGGGTGCCCGAGCCTGTGCAAGCCCTCGCGAAGCGATTGAAGGTGTGGAGTTTGTCGTCAGCATGTTACCGGCCGACCATCATGTCGAGTCGGTCTACTTAGGTGATGAGGGACTTGTACACGTATTGACAGATAAGCAGTTGGTCATTGATTGCAGTACCATCTCTTCGGAAGCCGCGATCTATGTGGGAGAACAACTGCAGAAAGCGGGTATTGCCTTTATTGACGCACCGGTTTCAGGTGGTGTAGGAGGTGCGAAAGCAGGCACCTTAACGTTCATCTGCGGTGGCACTGAGAGCAATGTGGATCGTGCTCGCACCGTACTCAATGACATGGGCAAAAATGTGTTCCGCGCGGGGGATGTCGGCGCGGGTCAAATCGCCAAAATATGCAATAATATGTTGCTCTCAGTACTCATGGTAGGGACTTCTGAGGCCTTGCAACTAGGCAAGGCCAATGGCCTTGACCCGAAAGTATTGAGCGAAATCATGTTGCAAAGTTCAGGTCGCAACTGGACATTAGAAGTTTATAACCCATGCCCTGACGTGATGGAAGGTGTACCATCGAGTAACGATTATCAGGGTGGCTTTATGGTTGATCTGATGAGTAAAGACTTGGGTCTTGCACAGCAAACCGCGTTAAAGTCGGGCGCCGCTACGCCGATGGGCGCTTTAACCCGTAACCTCTATCATGGGTGGTCGCAGCAAGGCCATGGTCGACAAGACTTCTCAAGTATTTTTAACTATTTGACACCGATCTCGAAAAAATAAAGAGGCAGTTCATGCAAGTAAAAGATAGCGTAATTGTAATCACAGGTGGCGCACAAGGCTTAGGCTTGGCAATGGCAGAAGATTTTGCTAAGCAAGGCGCTCAATTGGCGTTAATTGATATTAACGGCGACGTATTGGGTGATGCACAAGAAACCTGTGAAAAGTTGGGTGCTAAAAAAGTGATCGGCTATGAAGTCGATATCACCGATGAGGAATCAGTCGAGACGGTATTTGAGCAAATTCAACAAGAGTTTGGTGGTATTGATGTCTTAGTGAATAACGCTGGTCTTCTGCGTGACGGGTTATTGATTAAGTTCAAAGATGGCGAAATCAAGCAGAAAATGCCATTGCAACAATTCCAGTCGGTGTTAGATGTTAACCTAACGGGTACCTTCTTGTGTGGTCGTGAAGCGGCAGCGCAAATGGTTAAAGCCGGTAAGAAAGGGGTCATCATTAATATCTCAAGCGTCGCACGTGCGGGCAATATTGGTCAAACTAACTATGCCGCTACCAAAGCCGGCGTTGTGGCAATGACGGTTACTTGGGCGCGTGAACTCGGTCGTTATGGTATTCGCTGTGGTGCTATCGCGCCAGGCTTTATCGAAACACCGATGACTGCTCAGATGAAGCCAGAAGCGGTAGAACGTGCTTTATCCATGGTACCTCTGAAACGTTGGGGTCAGCCGACTGAAATCGCTCATAGTGCGCGTTATATCATTGAAAACGACTTTTTCAGTGGTCGCGTCGTGGAGATTGACGGTGGCGTGCGTTTATAATTAAACGCTAAACCGAACCCCATGTGGCTCATAGCTTAGCGTCTCTGTTATAGTATTCGTTGCTCGAGTGCTAATAGAGACGCTTAACTATGAAAATGACGTATCCATTACTGTTTAAAACCATTCCGATCTGTGCCATTTGGCTCGCACTGTGCATTTTAGCGTTAGCCTATTTAGAGTGGCCAAACGATTTATTGTCGCAAATACTTACATCTATCGTTGCCCTCGCGAGCGTTGTTTTCGCGTTTAAGCTATCCGGCGAAATCTTCTTTAAACAAATTAATTTGAAGCAATCAGAGCTCAGTTATACGCAGGCATGGTCTCAACCTCGTACGCAACGCTGGGCTGATGTTACTGAGGTCGACTACTCACCTCTATGGCACTCATTTAAGCTGAAGTTCGATAATGGCGAGCAGTTAAATGTCAGCGTAATTTTGACCCACCTTACTGAATTTTTGGGCTTAATGGCACACGAACTGCCCCGCGATAAGTATATCGATGCGGTGAATAAATTCAGTGGCGCGATGGGCGGGGATAAATGACATGCGAAAATTGCCGCCGCTGAACGCGCTTAAATCTTTCGAAGCTGCAGCACGCCATTTGAGCTTTACCAAAGCAGCAGAAGAACTATTCGTAACCCAAGCCGCGGTGAGTCATCAAGTCAAAGCGCTGGAAGAATTTTTGCAAATTAAGTTGTTCATTCGGCGTAATCGGACACTATTACTGACCGAAGAAGGCCAGGCGTATTATCTACAGTTAAGAGATATTTTTGCGCAACTAATACAGGCGACTGACAAGTTAAGACTGGTGTCAGAAAAGGGGGCGTTGACCGTCTCAGTGCCACCGAGCTTTGCTATTTTGTGGTTTGTGCCCCGCTTGAGCAGTTTCCGCGAGGCGCACCCGGATATGGATATTCGTATCAAAGCCGTGGATGAAATTACCGGCTCACTCACCGACGACGTCGATGTCGCCATTTATTATGGTGATGGGCGCTGGCCAGGGGTAAAGAGTTACCGTTTGCACAAAGAGTATTTGTGGCCCGTGTGTTCACCTATTTTGGCTGAACGCATGAACGTCCAGACCCCGGCCGATTTGCTAAAGCATACGCTGTTGCATGATGAAACACGGAATGCCTGGAACGACTGGTTTGAAATGGTGGGCGAAAGTAAACCGATAAAAGATGGTGGGCCTGTATTTAGTCACTCAAGCCTCGCTTTGCAGGCGGCAGTGCACGGGCAGGGCATTGCTTTAGCTAATCACGTTTTGGCTAAACCTGAGATTGATAGCGGGCACTTGATCCGTATTTTTCCTCAGGCGCTGAGACGTAATAAGGCATTTTATCTTGTCTGCCGTGACAATCAGTCAGAAATCGGTAAGATCGCCACCTTTCGAAACTGGATCATGCAACTGGTGCACGAAGAAGAACGCGCCTTCGAGTTAGAATCAGAATGAAGCATCTACAGGGAACGACCTATCAAGTCGCGGGTGAAAGCAACACGCAACGTATCGTCTTTTTTCATGGCTCGGGGGGTGGCCCAGATACTCCTTTTATGGAGTTTTTTACCGACCAGTGGCAAGCACTCGGTTTTGAGGTTGTACGTCCTGATTTTCCCTACTGGCAAAAAGTCCGAGCAACTGGAGTTAAGCGTCCGCCTGATAGGATAGAGCGTTTAGTTGAGCAAATGCGAATGTGGTTATCTGAGTTACAACGAGACGGTAAACCGCTTTGGTTGGCAGGCAAGTCACTGGGAAGTCGAGTCATGTTACGACTGGCGGATGAATTTGAAGCGCAGGGTCAAATCGCGCTGGGGTTTCCATTTAATCCACCGTCTAAACCCGAGCGCTCTCGCTTAGACGAGTTAGGGTATGCGCGTAGTCCCGGATTAATCATCGAGGGGACGCGCGATCCATTTGCAAAACAGGTTCGCAATAGGGCGTTAATATTGCCGTCACATTGGCAGATTCAATGGCTTGAGGGCGGTGATCATGGGTTTGAACCGACTGCCGCTAAACGTCATTTACGTGAGCGCTTATGGCTTCAGGCGAGCCGACTTACTGAGGAGTTTTTAAAATGATGAGTCAGTTATTGATAATTATTGCAGCACTATATGGTGCGGTAGCGGTTGCACTCGGGGCATTCGCGGCACATGGGTTAAAGAGTCGATTGAGTGAACAGTTACTGACGGTATTTCAGACCGGTGTGACCTATCAGTTCTATCATACACTCGCGTTATTGCTGGCGGGATTATGGCTTCGGTTTGCCCCCTCACCATGGGTCGCTGCCGCGGGCATCTTCTGGGCGTTAGGTGTGGTATTATTTTCAGGTAGTTTATATGCGCTGGCGCTGACCAGCATCAAATGGTTTGGTCCGATAACACCGCTCGGTGGTTTGTTATTTATTTTGGGTTGGATTTGCTTATTAGTTGGAGCAGTTAAAGCATGAATGGATTGGTATTGCTGTGTCGTGCAGGTTTTGAAGGGGATTGTGCGGCAGAGATCCAAGAAAAAGCAGCCGCACTCGGTGTATATGGGTATTGCCAAACACAGGCCGATCAAGCCTATGTGGTTTATCATTGCCAAGCAGAAGAAGCGGATCATTTAGCCAAAAAATTACCATTAAAAGAACTCATCTTCACCCGCACGTTTTTTGTTCTTTTAGCAAGTGCTCAGCTTGCAGGTATTGAGGATCGTGTCAGTGTCGTTAAAGAAGCGTTAGAACCTCATAAAGAGTGGTTTGGGCTCGCGGGGGCGTTACGTGTAGAAACACCTGATAGCAATGAAGCGAACGCTATTGCTAAGTTTTGTCGTAAGTTTGCTGTACCGTTACGCCAGGGCTTACGCGCTGTCGACTTGCTAAGCAAGAAGCCACTCGCGAAGCGTCCGTTTTTACACGTGTTTTTTGTTAATAAGGCGTACGCTTTATTGGGGTATTCCTACAGCTTCAATCAGAGTCCTTATGAAGAAGGGATTTTGCGTTTACGCATGCCATCCAATGGACCGAGTCGCTCTACGTTGAAGTTAGACGAAGCATTTCATGTTTTCGTGCCAGAAGAGGAACGTGAGCAGCGAATTCAAGCCGGTATGCGTGCAGTCGACCTCGGTGCCGCACCGGGCGGTTGGACATATCAACTGGTACGTCGTGGCATGATGGTACAAGCCGTCGATAATGGTCCAATGGCGGATAGCCTAATGGAGACCGGTCAGGTAGAGCACATTCGTGAAGACGGTTTTAAATATCGTCCCAAGCGTCGCAATGTCACTTGGCTCGTGTGCGATATGGTCGAAAAGCCTGCGCGGGTAGGTGAGCTAATGACAGCCTGGCTGTTAGAAGAATACTGCAAAGAAGCAATATTTAACTTAAAGCTACCGATGCGTCAACGCTACGCCTCTGTAAAGCAGTATTTGGAACAAATAACCGAGCAGCTGCAAGAGCAGGGCGAACGGAGCTTCGAAATTCAAGCCAAACATTTGTATCATGACAGAGAAGAAATCACGGTACACCTACGCTGGCTATAACCCAAGCTGAAAAAATAGATGTTTTACGCGTACGTCGCGCACATTGCGCGACGATGCACAAGACCCACCTGATGAGTGTACTGGGTCGTACGCATCTCAGTAGGTCGCGCATTTTGCGCGACTTTGCACAAGACCCACCTGATGAGTGTATCGGGTCGTACGCATCGCAGTAGGTCGCGCATTTTGCGCGACTTTGCGCTGG